>DAOWKH010000075.1 GCA_030639955.1 Candidatus Omnitrophota bacterium
ACTGCCCTCAAGCCCATCTCTTCTACTGCCTTTGCTCCTGCCGGAACAAACCAGTAGTTATCTACAAAAGTAGTTGTGCCTGTTTTTATCATCTCCAAACAGGCAAGTTTCATCCCCCAATAAACATCCTCGGCAGTGAGTTTTGCCTCGGCCGGCCAGATTTTTCTCTCCAGCCAGCTCTTAAGAGGCATATCATCGGCATAGCCGCGAAACAAGGCCATTGCCGAATGGGTATGCATATTGAGCAAACCCGGCAAAACCGCCTTTTCCTTGCCTTCTATTTCTTCGTCCGACTGGACATCTAAATGCTCGCCAATTCTTTTTATCCTGTTTTCCTCAATAAAGATATCTACATTCTTATTATCTAACAAAACATTTTTTATTAAAATACTCATAATTTCTCAATTATCCTTTCCCAAACCTGTAAATTTTTCTTAACATTTTCCCTGATTACTTTATAACTCAAAGGCCTGCTTATCACTCCATTGGCATAGTTATCCACACAGCAGATGCTGGCGTATTTTAGTCCTAACTCACGGGCAATGGTCGCTTCTTTTGCCAGGGTCATCCCCACAATATCGGCATAGTCCTTTAAAAGATTAATTTCTGCTTTTGTTTCTAAACGCGGCCCCTTGGTTTGGGCATAGATTCCTTTATCCCTAAAATTTAGATTCAATTCCTTTAAGAGCCGACTGCAAAACCTTCTCAGGGTTCTATCAAAGCCGGGGGTAATATGTTTTATTTTATCATTAAAAATCGTTGCCGTATCAAAATTGAGATAATCATCAGGGACAATAAATGTGCCCGGTTTTATCTCTTTATGTAAGCTACCGCAGGAATTCAAGGCAATAACCTCCTTTATGCCCAGAGATTTTATCGCCGTTAGGTTTGCCGGATGATTTATCCGATGCGGCGGAATGTCTTTATTCCTTCCGTGGCGGTTGAAGATAATGTAGCCGCGCTCGCCCCTTTTGTCTTTCAAAAGGGGCAGAGAAAAAATGCTTGTTCCTCCGATTATGGCAATCATAGTTTGCTATTATACACCTTTTCCCCTTTCTTGACAACAGATAAAAATCCGAGTATCATAGGAGCTATGAACAAGTTAAATGTGGCTGTTATTGGTGTGGGAAGATTGGGTTGCGAGCATACGCGTATCTACGCCGGGCTCCCGCAAGTGAATTTAGTGGGCATATGCGACATTCAACCTATGGCTAAAAAGATTGCTCTTAAATACCACATCCCATTTTACAAAGATTACTCCTCTCTGCTTTCTGCCTCTAAAATAGACGCTCTCAGTATTGCTGTCCCCACCTATCTGCATTATTCTATTACCAAAGAGGCCTTAAGCAGAGGGATTAATATCCTCTTGGAGAAACCGATTACTGCTACCCTGAAAGAAGCGGATGAATTACTGAATCTCGCTCAACAAAAAAATCTTATTTTGCAAGTCGGACACATTGAAAGATTTAATCCCGTAATAAAAGAGGTCAAAACAATGATTAACAAACCTTTATTTATTGAATGCCAGCGTCTTGGCCCCTATGCTTCCCGCATAGACGATGTGGGGGTGGCTTTAGATTTAATGATTCACGATTTGGATATCATCCTGCATCTGGTAGACTCAGAGATAGAAACTGTTGAAGCCACCGGCGCTAAAATCCTTTCTGACTATGAAGACATTGTTTTTGCTTATCTAAAATTTAAAAATGGAACGCTGGCTAATCTCTCTGCCAGCCGAGTTAGCGACAAAAAGGTGAGAAAAATCAGAATATTCCAGCCCGATCTTTATCTCTCCTTAGATTATTTGAGTTCCGTAATCAAAAGGGTGCAAAAAATAAAGGGGAAGATTCGCCGCGACAAGATTAAACTAAAAAATAGACAGGAGCAACTTAAGTTAGAAATCGCTTCTTTTGTTAATAATGTGCGAAATAAGCACATTTTTCAGGACTATCAAGCCGCTGAAGCCCTAAAATTGGCTTTAATGATTACAAAAAAAATAAATGAAGCCACAATTTAGGCGACTACAAAGGAGACTAAATTGTATGGCTGAATTTATCCCCCACCACTTTTCTACGCTGTTAATCATCCTGAAAAAGTGGTGGGGGATTCAATTCGCCTAGGTGATTTAGCTTCGGCTTTGCCTCGCTAAATCACAGGCTCATTGAATGAAAAATAAAAAAATATTCATTATCGCCGGCGAACCCTCTGGAGACCTGCATGGCTCTAATTTAGCCCGTTATTTAAAAGAACTCTCTCCGAACATAGAATTATTGGGAATGGGGGGAGAGAAAATGCGCGCTGCCGCGGTTCGGCTGCTCCACAATATTACCCCCTTAGCCGTGGTTGGTTTTACAGAGGTAGTTAAAAATCTTGCTCGTTTCCGCAGAATATTTAATGCTCTAACAAGAGAATTGGATAAGCAAAGACCCGACGCTGTTGTCTTGATTGACTACCCTGGGTTTAATCTAAGATTTGCTAAAGAGGTAAAAAAGAAAAATATTCCCCTTCTCTATTACATCAGCCCGCAGGTTTGGGCGTGGGGAAAAGGCAGAAT
>DAOWKH010000078.1 GCA_030639955.1 Candidatus Omnitrophota bacterium
ACTACGCTTAAATAGCCATCTTTGATTCCTTCTTGTTGAAAGACAAAAGCAGCTAATCTCTTCAATCTGGCAATATCTACCTTGATCTCCTGAGCATTTTTTATGTCGATGAGCATTTAATAAAAACTCTAAATCCGAAACCCTAAATCCTAAACAAATCCTAAACTCAAAATTCTAAATCCAAAACATTATTATATTTCTTAATTGTTTTTGAATTTTGGGCTTTGAATTTTGATATTGTTTAGAGTTTAGTGCTTAGAATTTAGGATTTATTTATTGCTGGATATTTCACCCGATTATGAAATATACCGCTCAAGACATAGGTAAAACTCCGGGAGATTTTATTCAAATCGGTTAAAGCAAGATTGCACTCATCGAGTTGATGGTCAATAAATTTATCGTTGATAATCTTCTCTACCAGAGCTTTTAGACGCGAAGGAGTAGGGTCGTCTAAACTGCGTGAACTCGCTTCAATGGAATCGGCTAACATTACAATAGCCGCCTCTTTGGTCTGCGGCTTAGGTCCTGGATAGCGAAAGTTCTCCTGGTTTACTTTTTCTTCCTTCCCAAACTCCAAAGCCCGCTGATAGAAATAAGGCACTAAGTTCGTCCCGTGGTGTTGTTCAATAATATCAATGAGCTGACGGGGTAAATTATACTTACGGGCCATCTCTACCCCCTGCTTAACATGTTTAATAATAATCAAGCTGCTCATTGTGGGAGTCAACTTATTATGCCTATTTTTGCCCTTCTGATTCTCGCTGAAATATTCGCTTTTTTCTATCTTGCCAATATCGTGATAATAGGAGGCTACACGGGCAAGCAAAGAGTTTGCCCCAATTGCCTCGCTCGCTGATTCTGCCAGGTTGCCTACAATAAGTGAATGGTGATATGTGCCGGGCGCCTCCATAATCAATCTCTTGAGCGCAGGGTGATTGAAATCAGAGAGCTCTAATAAACTGATGTTGGTAGTCAGTTTAAATAAATGCTCGAATAAAGGCAGAAGCCCCATCACCATAAAAGCAGATACAAAACCATTGCTCAACCCCCACAATCCATTTCTGAGCAGCTGGAGTAACTCCTGCTTTCTCAATAAAGCAAAACTCAGAATAATAAAAACATTTGCCAGCCCTATTAGAAATCCGGCTTTTACCAATTGCGCTCTTCTCTTTACCCCTTCTACTGCGTAAACTCCAACAATTCCTCCTACAAAAGATAATATTCCGATATCTAAACTATTGCTAATCAGCCCGCCGAAAAGAGATAGGAGCATAGTCAGGAAAATAGCCAGGGGGGCGTTTAATAGAATAGCCACCAACATTGAGACAAAGCTCAAAGGGATAAATAAAGCAGGAAGCGAAAAGACAACAATCCCTTTGGCCAACAAGAGAAATAGCAGAGAGACAGAAGAGAGAAGGCAGAAAACAGAAAAGCGCGAGATAGACAAAGAAAAATCTTTGATATATCTCCGGAATAAAACAATAAAAATAAGAACTAATAGACTCAATCCGACAAATGTAGATAGAAACCGGGATGAACCCCTTTTTTGGGCGAGCTCGGCAAGCTGGCAAAGATGGGATCGGGTAATCCTCTGGCCGCGGGCAACGATAAGTTGATTTTTCTTAATCTCCCTTTTTACCTCCGGGACGTTATTCCAGGCCTCTTCTTTTCTCCTCTCTGTCTCTTGTTTATTAAGAACAAGATTGGAGGCTATATTTTTTTTGATTATTTCCTCCGCCGCTATACGCACTCTTCTATTTTCCGGGAAATAAAAAATAACCTGTTCTTTAATTCTGGTGTTAATATCCTCTACTGTGGGGAGTTGCTCAACCAATCTTTTACGGAAGACATCAGCTTTTGGGTCATGAACAGTAATCAGAAAAGAGGATTTGCCAATGAGTTCTTCTTTAACCTCAGAATCGATTATTCCGCCTTTCAATAAAAAGGAACAGATTCGGATAAGCTTATTCTTAACGCTCTCCTGTTCCTCTTTTTCTATCCCTGACAAAATTCTCACTGTTGATGGCGTGAGCCACGTCGGCAACGCCACACGTGGGGAGAGGCCTACTTCGGCTTTGTCCTCAGCCCCGCTTAGATCCTGAAACAGCTCATCGATCTTGCTTTTGAGAGCTCCTTCTATTTGCGGGTCTAAATCATAGACATCTTTTACCCGTTTTCTACTCTCTTCGCGATAATAACGTGTTTTTTCTCTATCAATATAAGAAAAACCGAAGGGGGCGTAGATATCTGCAAGCGCTACTTCCTCTTCTTTAAAGCTTATCTGTCGGCTTTCCTCTTTACTAAATCCAATAATAGTGGCGGCTAAAAAGGAGAACAGCAGCAGTAGAATCCCTTTTCCTATCAACCCTATTATAAAGAAAATTCTTGTCTTATTCCGCATATACTTTTACCCTTACCTACACCCCCGGCGTGTAAGTGAGATGGGTTCACTTCTCATACTTCTCATACTTTTCGTATTCTATTTTCTCTTTTTCCTCCCTCTTTTCTCCCTCGCGGGGAATTATAAATACCTGATCGGGGTAGATTAGATCGGGGTCTTTTATCTTGTCCCGGTTTGCTTCATAGATCTTAGGCCAGAGCAGAGGATTACCGTAAATCTCAGGATATCCGGCAATAAACCAGAGGCAGTCCCCTTTCTTTACCGTATAAGTAGTGGGCAGGTCTTTTCGTTTTGGTCGGGGCATCTTCTCTTCCATAATTACTATTTCTTCTTCAATTAGTCCAACCTCAAAAGGAGATACCTGCTCTATTGCAATAGGAACTTTCCGCACTGCATACCCCTGAAGGAAATTACCCCGATTCCCCCAGAGCTCTTTGTCCTCCCAATGGTGCTTTCGCCACTGGGGAAAAGGAGGAACAACCATCTTTTTACCAAAATCTTGGACACTCTGCATCACACCGGCACAACCGGTAAAAGTAAGTAGCAAGCAGAGAGTAGCAAGTAGCGAGTAAATTCTCTTTTTCATTTTCACCCCCGTATTTTTATTCCCAACTCCTTTAGTTGTTCCTCGGACACCTCATTCGGGGCGCCGCTCAGCAAACAGGTTCCTTTCTGGGTCTTGGGAAAAGCAACAACTTCTCTGATAGTTCTTTTATCCAACATCAACATCAATAGACGGTCTAATCCCAGGGCAATCCCTCCGTGCGGCGGGGCGCCATAGCTCAATGCATTCAACAAAAAATCAAACTTTTTTTCTTCTACCTTTAATGCTCTGAACACCCTTTTCTGGATGTCCGGCTTATGAATTCTAATGCTCCCCCCGCCAATCTCTACCCCGTTCAACACCAAATCATAGGACTCTGTCTTTACCGCCTCGGGTTTGCTCTCTAAAAATTTTAAATCTTCTTTATAGGGACAGGTGAACGGATGATGTTTTCCGAGGGGAAAATCAACTACCCAGAGAAAATTGAATTTCTCCTGCCCCACCTTTGGTTTGTCAGTGTCAAATTTCTCCATCACTTCGGCGTAAGAAAAAATTGGGAAGGGAAGACCTATCTTTATATTCAATAATTCGGCAAATAAATCAGCTAACATTCTTTCTATTAGATTCATTATCTCTTCTTTGCTGACAAAAGAAAGCTCGAGGTCTATCTGGGTATGCTCCAATTGACGGTCGGCTCTAAAATCCTCGTCGCGGAAACAACGTACGAGCTGAAAATATTTTTCCACACCGGATACCATCAAAATCTGTTTAAATAACTGCGGCGACTGGGGGAGAGCATAGAAATTTCCCTTGTTTAGACGGCTGGGAACCAGAAAATCGCGTGCCCCCTCGGGTGTGCTCTTGGTCAACATCGGGGTC
>DAOWKH010000044.1 GCA_030639955.1 Candidatus Omnitrophota bacterium
GCCAGGTCTTAGCTCATCTAAAGTCATTTTGTGTCCTCGCTCACCATAATTTTCTCAGCCATTCCCTGCCCAATAGCCAAGCGGGTTTCCTTGACCGCCACAAGAAAGGGTCCGGGCGCGCCCTGTTTGATGACTTTTATCTCTGAACCTACATCCAAACCCATATTGAGTAAGTGCCCTCTTAACCCTCTTCCGGCATTCAGAGAAACAATCTTTACTTTCTTTCCCGGCGAAACCATACTCAGCGGAATGATAGATTTCTCTTTATTATAATTAGTAGTCATGATATACCCTTTGTTGCGACTGTGTCTCAATTGCAATTATACCATAAAAAAATCATCTGTCAAGAACTTTTTTTATTCGCGCGAGACAAACATCTACTGCAATAACCCCTGATTCCCAATCTATGCTCCACTGCTTTAAAATTGTGTTCCTTACACACCTCTTCCTGCAATTTCTCAATCTTCTCATTTCTAAACTCAATAATCCTGCCGCATTTTATACAAACCAAATGGTCGTGATGTTTGTGACCAAAAATTTGTTCGTAACTAACCTTGCTTTGACAGCGCAGGGTCTCTACAATCAAGCCGCTCTCTACTAACAAAGGCAAACTGCGGTAAACCGTCGCCCGCGAAATTTGCCTATTTTTCTTATGCAACTTTTCAAAAAGCTGGTCGGCATTAAAGTGTTTGCGCAGAGAAAAAACCTCCTGGAGAATAATTTTTCTCTCCGGGGTAAATTTTAGCCCTTTGGCTCTAAGATAATTATTAAATTTTTCTTCTTTGGTGGACATTATAAGTTTTTTTGCCCTACTTCGCTTCCTCCTTCGCCAATGCTACGGAGGACAAGAAAGCTTCGTAGGACAGCCTCGCCTACGTTTCGTCTGGCTTTGCCAGCCGAAGCGCTCCGTCGCCATAGCTTTGAAGCGTCGGTGACCTTGGCGAAGGCTGGCGGGGACGACGGGACTTGAACCCGCAACACCTGGATCGACAATCCAGTACTCTAACCAATTGAGCTACGTCCCCAACCGAAAATTTCAAAGAAATTTACGGTAATATCCAATAAATACCAATTTCCAATTTCCAAGAAATTCTTTGGATATTGGGATTTCCGATTTTGCCGAAGGCAAAATCGGTGGTGGGCGGTAGAGGATTCGGACCTCTGACCTCTTCGATGTAAGCGAAGCATTCTACCACTGAACTAACCGCCCCATTGGTGTCCCCAACCGGATTCGAACCGGTGTTATCAGATCGAAAATCTGGTGTCCTAGGCCAGGCTGGACGATGGGGACGTGGTGAGCCGCCTTGGTCTCGAACCAAGCACAACTGCCTTAAAAGGGCAGTGCTCTACCAGATGAGCTAGCGGCCCATTATACTTCTCTAATCTCGGCTTCTTTCTTCTTCAATGCCTCATCTATCTGCTCAATATATTTATCGGTAATTCCCTGGACTCTTTCCTTCCCTTTAATTCTATCATCCTCGCCAATTTTCTTCTCCTTCTCTAAATTTTCTAAACGCTCATTGGCCTCTCTTCTTTCGCTACGGATAGAAATCCTTCCCTGCTCGGTAATCTGATGGGCTAATTTAATTATCTCTTCTCTCCTTTCGGCATCCAATTGGGGAACTGTTATCCGAATGAGCTTCTTATCACTCTCCGGCGAAAAACCTAAGTTTGCTTTCAATATCGCCTTTTTTATCTCCTCTATAGTAGAAATATCCCAGGGTTGAACAACCAACAAACGCGGGCTGGGATTAGAAATAGAAGCCAGCTGCTTTAGCGGCACTAAACTTCCGTAGCATTCCACCTTCACATTCTCTAATGTATGCGGAGAGGGACGATTGGTTCTCAGATTAGAAAGCTGCTGGCGGGTGGCTTCTAAACTCTTTCCCATCTTCTCTTCCATCTGTTTAAAAACCTCTTTTTCTTCTAAATTTTCTTCCATTTTTAATAAGCACGCAACTTACGGAACGCCTGCCTGCGGTAGGCAGGAAGTGCTCGTAAGTTGCTGTGCGCATTAAACCCCCCACCACTTTTCTGTTTTGGTTTAACTTCTCTGAAAAAGTGGTGGGGGGGTAAATTCAGCCATACAATTTAGTCTCCTTTTAGTCGCCTAAATTGTGGCTTCATTTATTCTACCATTGTCCCGATCTTTTCACCCAGTATGACCCGACGAACATTCCCTTTTTTCAACAGATTAAAAACAATGATCGGGATTTTGTTATCCATACATAGGGAAACTGCGGTAGCATCCATTATTTCAAGTTTTTTATTCAGAATATCGATAAAACTCATTTTATCTATCTTCTTGGCTTCCTTTACCTTTTTAGGGTCGGCAGAGTAAATTCCATCTACCTTTGTAGCTTTCAAGATAACCTCGGCTCCAATCTCGGCGGCGCGCAAAGCCGCCGCTGTATCAGTGGTAAAATAGGGATTGCCTGTGCCCCCGCCAAAAATAACTACCCTTCCTTTTTCCAGGTGGCGAATTGCTCTCCGCCGAATATAGGGCTCGGCTAACTGTTCCATCTTAATTGCTGTTTGCAAACGACTGAATACACCCAATTTCTCTAAGGCGCTCTGTAAAGCCATTCCGTTGATTACCGTAGCTAACATTCCCATATAATCAGCGGTCGCCCGGTCAATTCCCCCATCTGCTCCTCTTACTCCCCGAAAGATATTTCCTCCGCCGATAACCACTGCTACCTCGGTGCCTAAATCCTTAATTTCTTTTATCTGCCTGGCAATAGAAAAAATGACATCGGATTCAATCCCGTAGCTCAGCGCTCCCTGGAGAACCTCACCGCTCAATTTTAATATAATCCGCTTATATTTGGGAACATCCATATTCTTACCTCCTTTCATTACTCGCCATAGGCGAGAGCCTGCGGAGTGAGCGGAGCGAACGAAGCAGGATAGAAATTTACGAAGTAAATTTCGCTGTCTTTATATCAACGATAGAAAACCTGCCTCACGCCTGCCTGCCGCAAGCAGAGATTACACAGATCTTCATTTTTGATTTTTGATATTTGATTTTTGATATTTCTATACCTCCCCTTTTTCGTATCTCACAAATCTCTTAATAACTATGTTCTCTCCTATCTTGGCAGCTAATTCTCCCAGGCAGTGATTAACTTTAATATTAGTATCTTTAATAAATGCTTGTTCAAGCAAACAAACCTGCTCATAAAATTTCTTTAGCTTCCCTTCTAAAATTCTATCGATAATATCCTCACCCTTTGACTTGTCAATCTGGGCTTTTAGAACCTCTTTTTCCTTATCAATCACCTCTTGAGGAATATCTTCCTTTTTGATATAAAGAGGATGAGAGGCGGCAATCTGCATAGCAATGTCTTTGCCAAACTTTTTGAATTCCTCATTGCGGGCAACAAAATCGGTCTCGCAATTTATCTCCACTAAAACACCAATCCTGCCGCGATGCACATAAGAAAAGATGCCTCCCTCGCGGGTCTCCTTCTGCATTCTTTTGGCAATAGCCGCTAATCCCTTTTTGCGCAAGAGCTCTAGTGCCTTTTTCAAATCATTACCTGCTTCCAATAAAGCGCTCTTGCAGTTCATTATTCCCACCCCGCTAATCTCCCTCAACTTTTTAATTGTTTCTTTATCTATCGCCATCTTTTACCCCCAATGAGCACGTGATCCCGAAGCCTTCGGGATCGCTGTGCGAATTGCCCCCACATCTTTGTTTCGCTCCGCCTCAGGCGGACGAAACAGTGGGGGTAAACAATTTACCTTCGTCCCGAAGTTTCGGGATTGCTAAATTGCAGTTTCTTCAACCTGCGCTTTTTCTGTATCTTCTCCCTCATCTTTCTCTGCTTGAACCTCTGCTTTTTGTTTTTCCAAAACCTCCTGTTTCCCTTCCAATATCTTATCCGCCATTAATGAAGTAACCAGGCGAATTGACTTCATAGCATCGTCATTGCCAGGAATAAGATAATCAATCCTTTCTGGTTCGCAATTTGTGTCCACAATTGCTACTACCGGAATCTTCAGAATATTCGCTTCGCGCACTGCAATGTCTGATTTTTTGATATCTACAACAAACAGGGCACCAGGAAGTTTATTCATTTCTTCTATCCCATCTAAATTTTTATGTAACTTCTGCTTCTCTTTGTCCAAAATTGCCTTTTCCTTTTTGGTTAAGGACTCAAACGATTCCTGTTTTTCTAACTCTTCAATCTCCTTTAATCGCCCGACACTTCTGCGAATGGTTTCAAGGTTGGTTAAAGTTCCTCCTAACCAACGCTGATTTACATAAAACATCCCGCAACGCTCGGCCTCTTCCTTAACTATTTCCTGAGCCCGTCTTTTCGTTCCCACAAACAAAATATATTCTCCCTTTGTTGATAATTCCTTTAAAAAATTGCCGCTTTCCTCCAGGGCATTTACTGTCTGGCGTAAATCAATAATATGAATCCCTTTTCGCTTTCCAAAGATGTAATCCTTCATTTTAGGATTCCAATGGCGGGCTAAGTGCCCAAAATGCACCCCGGCTTCTAAGAGTTGTTTTAATAATTCTTCATTATTATTGTCCATATTTCTCCTCAATGACACCACGATTTAGGCGACTGCAAGAAGACTAAATCGTATGGTGGAATTGATCCCGCCTTTCCTTACTCGCCGCAGGCGAGAGCCTGAGCGAAGCGAAGGATAGTCTTTTATTTGCCCTTTCCATTTA
>DAOWKH010000104.1 GCA_030639955.1 Candidatus Omnitrophota bacterium
AGGAAATACAAAAATCATGTTTGAGACCGCCGAAGTCGCGAACCGTTTCGGGACAGAGGCGGGCGAGTTTGATTTTTGCCTGCCGAAACGCAGGTTTTAGCGTTAAGAAAAAACCACGAGAGCGAGGAATGGCTGTCTGCCAAAAACAAAGATGAAAGAACAAAATCTTGGAAGAGTCAAACGGATAATCGGGGCGGTGGTAGATGTAGAGTTTGAAATGGGAAAACTACCGTCTATCTATAACGCCCTTAAAATAAAAGGCACAGATGTCGTTTTGGAGGTGCACCAGCATTTGGGAGACAATCTGATGCGCTGCATTTCTCTTTCTTCTACCGATGGTTTAAAAAGACAGATGGAGGTAGAGGATAGCGGCGGACCAATTACGGTTCCTGTGGGTAAAAATACACTGGGCAGGATGTTTAATCTTTTGGGAGAGGTAATCGATAAACAGCCGTCTTTGCCTAAAGAAAATCTGAGATGGTCTATTTATCGTTCACCGCCGCCACTGGAAGAGCAAAATATTTCTATAGAGATATTAGAAACCGGAATAAAGATTATTGATTTCTTATGCCCCTACCCAAAAGGGGGAAAAATCGGCTTGTTTGGCGGTGCCGGCGTAGGTAAAACAGTCCTGATTATGGAACTCATTAGAAATATTGCTATTGAGCATAAGGGCTTTAGTGTATTCGCCGGTGTGGGAGAAAGGACACGCGAAGGAAACGACCTCTGGCTGGAGATGAAAAAATCCGGGGTTTTAAGTAGAACTGCTTTGGTCTTTGGCCAGATGAACGAACCACCCGGAGCAAGATTTAGAGTGGGATTAGCCGCTCTAACCATGGCCGAATACTTTCGCGATATCCAGGGCGAAGATGTGCTTTTGTTTATCGATAATATCTTTAGATTTGTGCAAGCCGGCTCAGAGGTTTCGGCTTTATTAGGAAGGATGCCCTCGGCAGTGGGTTATCAACCTACATTGGGAACAGATATGGGTGAACTGCAGGAGAGAATTACCTCTACCAAAAAGGGCTCGATTACTTCGGTGCAGGCAATCTATGTGCCGGCCGATGACCTAACTGACCCTGCTCCAGCCACTACCTTTGCCCATTTAGATAGCACTGTTGTCTTGTCGCGAAAGTTGGTAGAGTCGGGGATTTATCCGGCAATTGACCCCTTGAGCTCAACCTCTACTATTTTAAATCCCCAAATAGTAGGGGAAGAACATTATCGCCTGGTTCAAGATGTGGAAAAGACTCTCCAGCGCTACAAAGATTTACAAGATATAATTGCTATTTTGGGTGTTGATGAGCTCAGCGATGAGGATAAAATTATTGTCAACAGGGCGAGAAAGCTCCAGAAGTTTTTTTCGCAGCCATTTTTTGTTGCCCAAGAATTCACCGGTGTCGCGGGCAAATATGTCCCCCTTGAACAGACGCTTAAAGGCGTTAAAGGAATTGTGCAAGGGAAATACGATGACCTTCCCGAACAGGCGTTTTATATGAAGGGAGGGATAGAAGAAAATCAAATATCAAATATCAAAAATCAAAAATGAAAGCTTTAAAATGAGTAGTTTTAACTTAACTGTCATTGCTCCCGAAGGTGTAATTTACGATGAAAAAGCCGATATGGTTGTTGTGCCGGGGAAAGAGGGGGAGTTGGGAATTCTGAGTCGCCATATTCCCTTAATCTCCGGTCTAAAAAAAGGAGAAGTGAGGATAAAGAAAGAGGGAGAGGAAAAGAAGATAGAGATAGAGAAGGGGTTTATGAAGGTGGATAAAGAGGGAGTAGAGATACTGATTAAATGAACTCGGGAACATTATATATCGTCAGCACGCCAATTGGAAATTTAAAGGATATCAGCTTAAGGGCATTGGAAATTTTAGAGGATGTGTATCTGATTGCCGCTGAAGATACCCGCCAGACAAGGAAGCTCCTTTCGCATTATAAAATAAAAACCCCTCTGCTTAGCTATTTTGACTACAATAAGATTGCCCGCGCAGATGTTCTGATTGAAAAATTAAAACAGGGCAGGGATGTTGCCCTGGTTTGCAATGCCGGCACGCCTTGCATAAACGACCCCGGTTTTTATCTCGCTGGATTGGCAATAAAAGAGGATATTACTTTAGTTCCCATTCCGGGTGCGTCGGCTTTATTAGCCGCATTGGTAATCTCGGGGGCAGCGCCGGATAGGTTTGTCTTTGAAGGTTATCTACCTCGCAAAAGCAAAAAAAGAGAAAACCGCCTAAAAGAAATCGCTGAAGAAAAGAGGACGGTAATCTTATACGAAGCCCCACATCGTTTATTAAAAACCTTAAAAGATTTATTAAATTTTTTAGGTGATAAGCAGATAGCTATTTGTCGCGAGCTCACCAAAAAATTCGAAGAGGTAAAGAGAGGAAGAATTTCGGAATTAATCGCTTATTTTGAAAAGAAGGGAGTGAGAGGGGAGTTTGTAATAGTTATATGAATATTGCAGTTTTTTGTTCGGGAGAAGGCACCAATCTGCAGGCAATTATCGAGGCAGTTCGGGGAGGAGATATTAAAGCGAGAATTTCTTTGGTAATCAGTGATAACAAAGAGGCACATTGTCTGCAAAGAGCAAAGAAAGCTGCAATCAGGGCAATATTTGTTGACCCCAAAGAATTTTCTTCCAAAGAGGAATTTGAAAAAAAGATAATCGTTTATTTGCAAGAGGAGAATATCGGACTGATTGCTTTAGCCGGCTTTATGCGCATGCTCAGCCCTTCCTTTGTCCAAAACTATCCTAATAAGATTTTTAACATCCACCCAAGTTTATTGCCGGCATTTAAGGGCTCAACAAATGCTGTCCGGGATACCCTAAATTATGGGATGAAGATTAGCGGAGCCACTGTCCATTTCGTAGATGAGAAATTGGATAATGGTCCAATTGTTTTGCAAAGAGTCGTAGAGATAGACGAAGAGGATAGCGAAGAGTCCCTGCGCCAGAAGATTCACCGTCAGGAGCATATCATTTATCCCTTGGCAATCAAACTCTTTGCGGAAGGGAGATTAAAGGTAGAAGGAAGAAGGGTGAAGATAAGTTAAAATTGTTTAAAGCGAAATCTGCGAAGCAGATTTCTATCCTCAGTTCCGACTTGCGTCGGAGCTTCGGCTCCCCGACTTGCGTCGGAGCTTCGGCTCCCCGACTTGCGTCGGGGCAAGGAAAGGAGGTAAAAATGAGCAAGAAGTTTTTATTCGCGTTAATCTGCGTGAGTTTTCTGTTATTTGCGTCTATCTGCGTCTCTGACGAGATTAAAATACGCACGGTAGTAACTCCTATTGGCCAGCAGGTGGAGAAGTTAGGAACAACTGGATTGATGGTCTGTGTTACTAATGAAACTGTAGCAAACGGGGGATGCGGGACTGGCGGAACAATAACGGCAAAAGACCCTGCTGGTAAAGATGTAAAAATAGATAATACTAAAGCAGGGACAGTAGTTATCTTTCTTGACGATGGAAACCATCAATTTGACAAAGACGATGTAGTTTATGAAGTGAGGCGGTAAGTTGTAATTGGCTCGGGTTGGTCATTAACAGGATTTTTGCATTTCTCACTCTCGTGGTTTTTTCTTAACGCTAAAACCTACGTCTCGGCAGGCAAAAATCAAACTCGCCCGCCTCTGTCCCGAAACGTTTCAGGACATCGGTGGTCTCAAACATGATTTTTGTATTTCCTGCCTCAACTTGATTTTAGCTAAAAAAACCAATGTTCGCTCAAAACGCAAAAATCCCTTTCTGGTGTCAGACCTTACTTTCACATCGGAAGTGAAAGTGGGTGAATATGGAGGCGTGAAATGAAAAGATTGTTTTTTCTGTTTGTTCTTTTCTTTCTTTTTGCTTTTACTGGTGAGTGGAAACTGGTGACTGGTGACCTTGCATTCGCTGATGAAATAACACTAAGAGCAATAGTAACCCCTATTGGTTCTCAGACAGAGAAATGGGGAGCAGTGGGGATGATGGTTTGTGTTGCTGGGAAACCAATAAGCGAAGGAGGATGTGGGACAGAAGATACAACAGTTAAGGGCTTTGATAAGGATGGAAAAGAGACAGCTGTAATCATTGAACAAGAAGATTGCACGCTTATTACAGGTAGAGGCAAGGACTGTGATAAATTGGTCTTTTTCGTTGATGAACTCAAGACCCCTGATGGAAAGAATAAAGGAGACCATCAGTTTACGGGTGACAATGACAAAATCTTTCCTCATCCTGCTAAGAAGTATTGGGATACGGTGTATGCGGTGAGGGGAGCGGAGCAAGAAGAGGTTTGTCCCTCGGGGATGAAGATGCGTACTGTTATTTGTATAGATGATGAAGACCAAGGGCCTGCTGGAAGTGGGGATGCTGTAGCAGATTGTACAAGCAGAGGAGGATTTCTGTGCGTTCCTCATTTTCCTGAAGGTTGTAGTATCAGACGTTGGAGTTGCGTAGACGAACTGGGTAGAAGACGTCATGTTTTATCTAAGTGTGGTGGAGGTGGAAATGATGGTTATGATGGAGTTGGCCGCTGTGCTGCTAGCAAACCTCCCTGCATATTTCCCTATCGTTGTTGCAGGGAATGTCCAGCACCTGGCTGTGAGTAGTTTTGTAAATTCATATTCTAAGACATACTATAATAATGTATATATCCCGTCTCTCGTAGACCTACTGGATAAACTACTCTAAAATTCTCTGCGATAATTTTAGAGCATTCGTCGGAATCAATTCGACTAAAGGTTTTCTTGAGCCGAAGGCGAAAAGAAAACCTAAGTCTCATTGAGAGGTGTAAAATGTTTCAAGGTTCTTATGTTGCTTTGGTTACGCCGTTCAAAGACGGCGAGGTTGATGAGGAGAAACTGCGGGAATTGGTAGAGTTTCAGATTGAGCAGGGAACGAACGGAATTCTACCCTGTGGCTGCACCGGCGAAGCGGCTACGCTCACTCACGAGGAGCAGAAAAGAGTAATTAAAATTGTGCTGGAAACAGTGAATAAAAGAGTTTTGGTGCTTGCCGGCACTGGCTCTAATTCCACTGCCGAGGCTTATAATTTAACTAAATACGCCAAAGAAGCCGGGGCTAACGCCGCTTTGGTAATTACCCCTTATTACAACAAACCTACGCCCGAAGGGCAGTTTCGCCACTATGCAAAACTCGCCGAGCTCGGTATTCCTATTATTTTATACAATGTCCCTTCACGCACCGGGATTTCAATGTTGCCCGAGACAGTGGCCAGATTGTCCAAAATTGAAAATATTGTGGCTATCAAAGAAGCCAGCGGCAGTTTGGAGCAAATAAGCAAGATTCTCTCTTTATGTGATATTACTGTTCTTTCCGGCGATGATTCCTTAACCCTGCCGATGCTCTCAATAGGCGGCAAAGGAGTAATTTCAGTAGTGGCAAACATTGTGCCGGCTGAGGTTGCTCAGATGACCGCCGCTTTTTTAGATGGTTCTCTCCAGAAGGCAAAAGATATACATTACAAATTATTTTCCCTCTGTAAAGCAATGTTTATTGAGACAAATCCGATTCCGGTAAAGACAGCGATGAAGTTGCTCGGGCGATTAAACGGAGAACTCCGTTTGCCACTCTGTGAGATGCAGGCAGGGAATGAAGAGAAATTGAAGAGAGTGTTAGAAGAATATGGATTGATATGAGCAAAAACCCTCGTCATATCGCTATTATAATGGATGGAAACGGGCGCTGGGCGAAAAAGAGGGGATTATCGCGCATTGAGGGGCATAAGAAGGGAATTGCCCGCATAGAAGAGATAACCAAAGCCGCAGTTGAGCAAAAAATTGAAGTTCTTACCTTCTACGCTTTTTCTCTGGAAAACTGGAGACGTCCATCGTTGGAGGTTCAGGGCTTAATGCTCCTTTTGAAAAAATTTTTGATAGAGAAAAGAGAACTCCTAAAAGAAGAAGATATCCGTCTTATTTCTATTGGCGAAAGAGAAAAATTGCCAAAATCTGTGCAAAAGGAGTTAAACAAAACAGAAGAGTTGAGTAAGAATAATAAAGGACTGATTTTAAACATATCTCTAAGCTATGGCAGCCGCCAGGAAATCATCAGGGCTGTAAGAAAAATTGCTGAAGATGCGCAAAGAAAGAAAGTAAAAATAAATAAAATCAACGAGCGTCTATTCTCTAAGTATCTTTACACAAAAAATCTCCCTGATCCTGACCTTTTGATTCGCACCAGCGGCGAGCTGAGAATAAGCAATTTTTTGCTCTGGCAGCTCTCTTATAGTGAACTTTATTTTACGCCAAAATTCTGGCCCGATTTTCAGAAAAGCGATTTTTTAGAGGCAGTTGACGATTTCAAAAAAAGAAATAGAAGGTTCGGAGGACTGAGTGCCAAAAAGAATAATTAGTTCCCTCGTCCTTATTTTTATTACAGGGTTAGTTTTATTCGCTTTACCTGCTTATTTCTTTGTCCTTTGGGCAATCTTTTTTGTTGCTGTTGGATTGGGAGAATTTGCCGAATTAATTCACCGCAAAGACATTTTTGTTCATAAATACATTGGAATGCTGGCTGCCGCTGCCTTTTGTCTGCCCTTTCTTTTTGGCCAGGAACTGCTTATCTTATTTATCTCTTTGTTGAGTTTATTCTTGTTGCAATTTATACATAAAGAAAGGAAGGTGGCTATCTTTACTATTGCCACCACCCTTTTGGGGATAATCTATATCGGTTGGTTAGGTAGCTTTTGGATAAGATTGACTTTTCTGCCTAATGGTAGATGGTGGATTTTGTTCCTACTTTTGGTCTGCAAAGGAGGCGATGCCGGGGCATATGTCCTTGGAAAGAAATTCGGCAGACATAAATTAATTCCTCGCATCAGCCCTCATAAATCAAGAGAAGGAGCAATCGTGGGTTTTACCTTTAGTATAGTTATTGCCCTTGCTTGTCGTTATCTATTTTTAGATATCTCCTATCTTCATATCTTTATCCTCGGTTCTCTGTGCGGAATTTCAGGGCAGGTAGGCGATTTGGCCGAGTCCCTGCTCAAAAGAGACGCAGATGTGAAGGATTCGGGGAAGATTTTCCCCGGTTTGGGCGGGTCTTTAGATTTGGTAGACAGCTTATTATTCACCGCTCCGGTAGTTTATTTTTATCTGGTTAAAATTGTGAATGTGTAACTCGACTGATAAAATAATACTATGAATATTGAAATCATAAAAAAACCGATATCTTCCCAAAAATTAAAGAAAATTGCCAAGGATAATTATGGCACCATGGTAAAAGGTGTTATTGATGTCCATTTAGGAATTATAGCTTTAGGGGGCGAGCTACATGCAGATGCAGAGGCAATTTTACTTCAAAAGAGGTCACTGCAGCAACACTTATGGGGTTTTAATATCTATCCGGATAAACCAAATAATGAAAGGATAGAATGGACATCTCTCATTAACATAAAACCTTCGCAAAATAATCGTTCCTTAAAAATTCAAAGTATTGAGTTAAAAACAAAAATACGAGAAATTATTGACTCTTTAATTGAAGGAAAAAGGTAATATACGGCAACTTCTCTATCGCTGATATAAGGAAAGCATGGACAAAAGTAGATGGTTAAAACTATCACGAACTCAGCAATTAGGAAATATTGGAAGCGAAATTGCTCGAGCTCGTCATTGGGAAACCCGCAATGACCTTGTGAATCGAGAAAAATCTCTTGAACGCTCATTAGAACTGCTTGATTTGACATTAGATGATAAACGTTGGAAATTCGGTTTAAAGGAAATCGCTCGCTTACGAGAGATTATATGTGCATGGTTCTGCAATCAAACATTTTTTGATATCTCCCCAAAAGAACTTGAAGATTATTGTATTAGTTTTGCAATATCGGATTTTCAATCCGATATTGATTACAGCGATTAAGAAACGATTACAGCGATACCCTTATACCCTCACGGGCACAAGCGGGCACAAGTTAAAATTTAATGAAAAATATTGTTATTCTTGGTTCCACTGGGTCAATAGGAAGAAAGGTTCTGGAAATAGCAAGAGATTTCCCCAGGGAGTTCAGGATAATTGGGCTTTCCTGCAATTTCAATATCGAAATTTTAGAGGAACAGATTAAGGAGTTTCAGCCCCAGCTCGCCGTTGTGGGCGATGGGCAAAAATATAAAGAATTAAAGCAAAGAGTTACGGGTTGTAAAATAAGTGCCGAAGAAGAAGGGTTGATTGAGTTAGCTACTCTTAAAGAAGCCAATTTTATTGTTTTTTCAATGTCCGGCATTAAAGCTCTAATTCCTCTTTTAAAAGCAATAGAAAACAGAAAACAGATTGGTTTGGCAAATAAAGAACTTTTGGTAGCGGCAGGCAGAATAATTATCCGCAGAGCAAAAGAGAAAAATGTCCGAATTCTCCCTATTGACAGTGAACAGAGCGCCATCTTTCAGTGCCTTGCCGGTAGGTCTACGAAAGGAAGAAATAAGCAGGAAATAAGGAGAATATTCTTGACCGCCTCAGGCGGGCCGTTAAATAACTTAACAAAGAAAGAGTTATCATCTGTTTCGCCGCAAAGTGTGCTTAAACATCCTAAATGGGAGATGGGAAAGAAAATCACAGTTGATTCGGCAACTTTAATGAACAAAGGATTGGAGCTCATAGAGGCAAAATATCTCTTCGATATAGAAATAGAAAAGATAGAGATTCTTATCCATC
>DAOWKH010000003.1 GCA_030639955.1 Candidatus Omnitrophota bacterium
GAGGGTAATCGAAGGAGAGACAAATATTACAAAGGGCAATCTTTCTATAGAAAGGGTTTTATTAAAGCCCGATAACTGCCAGCCTACTTCTGAAGCTATCCAGGCAATAGAGGACGCCGAACTTATCATTTTAGGCCCCGGGAGTTTATATACCAGTGTAATTCCCAATCTTCTAATCAAGAAAATTCAAGAAGCAATAAAAAGAAGTAGAGCAATCAAGGTCTATGTATGCAATGTAATGACCCAATCTGGAGAGACCGATGGGTATACTGCTTTTGAGCATTTAGAGGCACTGGTAAAACATACCTATCCTCAAATTGTTAATTATTGTGTTATAAATAATGCCTCCGTACCTGACGAGCTACTGGCTAAATATAAACAAGAAAATGCTCGCCCCGTTGTTTTAGATATTGAAAGAATCCAAAACAGAGGTTATGCAGTAGTGCAAGAAGAGATAATCGATACCTCTGATTATGTGCGTCATAACTCAGAAAAATTAGCAGCTCTTTTAATCAATCTCTTGCAAAGAAATTTAATTTAAAAGATTTCTGATTTATCAGAAATCTTTGATTACACAGATTAAATTCAGATTACACAGATAAAGCCTCGTCATTAAATCGGTGTAATCTTTCTTAATCGCTGTAATCAGGTATAAGAATTATACCAAATGTCTTCTATTATAAAAAAGAAGGTAATAATAAAAAATAGATTAGGCCTGCATGCTCGGCCTGCCGCCCTTTTTGTGCAATTAGCTAATAAATTTGAAAGCGATATTAGTATCCGAAAGGAAGAGCAGGGAGTAAACGGAAAATCGATTATGGGTGTAATGATGCTGGCTGCGGGAAAAGGGGACGAGGTGGAGATAGAGGCAAACGGGAAAGACGCCCGCAAAGCAGTGGAAGAATTAGAAAAATTATTGATGAGTAATTTGGAGGGCTGATGACTTTAAAAGGAATTGCGGTCTCGCCAGGAATAGTAATCGGCAAGGTATTCTTGCTGAATATCGAGAGCTTTATTATTCCTAAGATAGCAATAAAAGAGGAAGAGGTTGCTAATGAGATTGAGCGTTTTAAACAGGTATTGAAGCAAACCAACGAGGAGATTATCAGCATTCAAAAAAAATTAAATAGAGAACTCGGCTCTAAACATAGCGATATTTTTAATGCCCATTTATTAATTTTAGATGACCCGGTATTGACCGAGCAGATGACCGACAAGATAAAGAAGAGAAAACTCACTGCGGAATATCTTTTTCAGCAGGTTATGCGAAATTATGAAAAGGCGTTTTCTGAGATTGATGACGCCTATTTTAAAGAAAGAATAAGCGATATTCAGGATGTGGGAAAGAGGATAATCAGAAATCTTTTGGGAAGAAAAAAAGCGAATTTGGCAAATCTCAAGGAAGAAGTCATTGTTGTTTCTTATGACCTCTCTCCTTCGGATACTGCCCTGATGGGTAAAGAGAAGGTTATCGGTTTTGCTACTGATATCGGTGGAAAGACGAGTCATACGGCAATTATGGCTCGAGCCCTTGAGATTCCTGCTGTTGTAGGATTAGAAAAAATTACCGTCAAGGCAAAAAATGATGACCTTTTAATTATTGACGGAGACAAAGGGATTGTGATTATAAATCCTCGGCGTCAAGTAATTGAAAAATATTATAAAAAGAGAGAGGAGGATTTAAAATTCAATCGAGAATTAAAGAAGCTCCGCACTTTGCCTGCCCAGACCAAAGACGGCTACCCGATAGAAATAACTGCAAATATAGAGTTGCCTGAAGAGATTGACTCTGCTTTAAAAGAGGGGGCTGAGGGAATTGGACTCTATCGCACAGAATATTTCTTTCTCAACCGCTCTGTCCTGCCTACTGAAGAAGAACAATATCAAGCATATAAGTTTGTCGCTCAAAAGATGAATCCGCATCCGGTGGTCATCAGGACAGTAGACCTGGGTGGTGATAAATTTTTATCTCATTTAAATATCCCATCAGAGATGAATCCCTTCATGGGTTGGCGAGCAATAAGATTTTGTTTAGCCAGGCCGGATATTTTTAAGATTCAGCTAAAAGCAATTTTGCGGGCAAGCAGATACGGCAAATTAAAAATTATGTATCCGATGATTTCCAGCGCGGAGGAATTTAAACAGGCAAATAGGGTTTTAGCAGAGGTAAAGAAAGAACTGAAAGAGCAAAATATTCCATTTGACAAAGAAGTAGAAATAGGAGCGATGATTGAAATTCCTTCGGCGGCCCTAACCGCTGATATTCTGGCAAAAGAGGCAGATTTCTTTAGCATCGGAACTAATGACCTTATCCAGTATTCCTTAGCAGTGGATAGAGTAAATGAAAAGATTGCTTATTTATATGAACCCAATCATCCGGCGATATTAAGATTAATTAAAATTATCATTGAAGCCGCTCACAAAGAAGAAATTTGGGTGGGAATGTGCGGAGAGATGTGTAGCGAACCAGTTTTTATTCCTCTATTGTTAGGACTGGGTTTAACGAAGTTTAGCGTTAGCCCCTTGATGCTGTCAAGAGTAAAAAAGGTAATTCGTTCACTCTCTTTAAAAGAGGCAAAGGTAGCGGCTAAAGAGATATTGAATTTAGAGACAATAAAAGAGATAAAGCATTTTTCCAGAATTAGATTTAAAGAGGCAATGCTAAATTTCTGTTAGGATACTATTTTATAGCATTGGATTTTCAATCCAATACTTGATTACACTGATTAAAACCACCTGCCTGCCGTCAGGCAGGGATTGCACTGATTAAAATTCGCGTGGAAAAATCTGTGTAATTTATTCCTAATCTGTGTAATCTTTTTAAAATCGCTGTAATCAGGGATAATGAAATTATACCAAAATCTGGATAAATCAAATATGTGGGAGAAACTTCTTGCTTTCCCGCAACAGATTAAAGAGGCGGTAGAGATAGGTTCCACGCTTCACGCCGCACGCTTCACGCCGCACGCCAGAAAGAAAGATACAGGGTTCAAGTCCCAAAACCTTTATAAGAATATCGTATTTAGCGGGATGGGAGGTTCGGCAATCGCCGCCGATTTACTCAAGGATTATTTAAACAACGAAATAAAAATCCCTATTTTTGTAAACAGAGATTATTTTCTCCCTAATTTTGTGAGTAGCGAGAGCCTGCTTTTTATAAACAGTTATTCAGGGAATACTGAAGAAACGCTCGCTGTCTATGAACAGGCAAAGAGAAAAAAGGCACATTTAATTGTTATTAGTTCAGGAGGCGAACTTATTAAAAAAGCAGAACGGGACAAGATTTCTTTTATAACTATTCCCTCTGGGATACCCCCTCGCACTGCTTTGGCTTATTCTTTTTTTATTCCCCTGATTCTTCTTTTTCAATCTGGACTGATTTCTGAAAAAAAAGAGGATATCAAAGAGACAATTCTTATTTTAGAAAAGCTCAAAAAGGAAATTACGGGAGAGAAAGAGAACGAGGCAAAAAAGGTCTCGTTTTCTTTTTTGAACAAATTTCCTGTTATTTATACCTCTAATTCTTTTGCTGCCGTGGCAATTCGCCTAAAACAGCAGTTGGCTGAGAATAGCAAGACTTTATCATCAGCCAATTTTCTGCCGGAGATGAACCACAATGAGATAGTGGGTTGGCAGTTTCCCTATTTGCTCAAGGACTTTAGCGTACTTTTTTTGCGCGATAAGGAAGAAAATGCTCGTATTGAAAAGAGGTTTCGGATCTCTCAGGAGATCATAAAGGAAAAAACAGAGATTTTAGAAATCTGGTCAAAAGGCGAATCTCTGTTAGCGCGCACCTTTTCTTTAATTTATATCGGCGATTTTATTTCCTACTACCTTGCTTTATTGAATAAGGTTGACCCCACGCCGGTGGAGAAGATAGATTATTTAAAGAAACAATTGAGGATGTAAATCGTAGGTAGAATTAGAAGTTTTGCATTTCTCGCTCTCGTGGTTTTTTCTTAACGCTAAAATCTGCGTTTCGGCAGGCAAAAATCAAACTCGCCCGCCTCTGTCCCGAAACGGTTCGGGACATCAGCGGTCTCAGACATGATTTTTGTACTTCCTGCCTCAACTTGATTTTATCTAAAAAAACCAATGTTTGCTCAAAACGCAAAACTTCTATCATAAAATCTTTCGTAAAAATAGGAGGCAGAAGTTATGCTAAAACACAAATATCTTTTTACTTCGGAATCCATAACCGAGGGGCATCCGGATAAGATTGCCGACCAGATCTCCGATGCTGTTTTAGACGAGATTTTAAAAAATGACCCTCAAGGTAAGGTTGCCTGCGAGACCCTGGTTACTACCGGTTTAGCTTTTGTAGCCGGAGAGATTAGCACAAGTTGTTATATAAATATCCCTAAAGTAGTGCGTAACACAATCAAGGAAGTTGGCTATACCAATGCTGTTTATGGATTTGACTACCTGACCTGCGGAGTAATCACTGCTATTCAGGAACAATCGCCGGATATTGCTCTGGGTGTAGATAAGGGAGGGGCTGGCGACCAAGGGATGGTATTCGGTTACGCTACTGATGAGACCCCTGAGTTTATGCCCCTACCCATAATTTTAGCCCACAAATTAGTCCGTCGGTTAGCCAAGATTAGAAAGGAAAATCTTGTTGATTATCTCAGACCGGATGGAAAATCTCAGGTAACTATAGAATACAATAATGGAACCCCTCAGCGGGTGGATACAATAGTGATAAGCGCTCAACATAAACCCGGGATGAAGCTCTCTCGGCTAAAAGAGGACATAAAGGAATTAGTAATCAATAAGGTTATTCCAGAGAAATTTTTGGATAAGAATAAGCCACCCAAGGTTCTTATCAATCCTACGGGTAGATTTGAGATTGGCGGACCGCAAGGTGATACCGGGCTTACTGGCAGGAAGATTATTGTGGATACTTATGGAGGAGTGGGGAGCCACGGGGGTGGATGTTTCAGCGGAAAAGACCCGACAAAGGTCGATCGTTCTGGTTCTTATATGGCGCGTTATATCGCCAAGAACATTGTTGCTGCCGGTTTGGCAAAGAAATGTGAAATCCAGATTGCCTATGCTATTGGGGTAAAAGAACCGGTATCTTTAACCGTAAATACTTATAAAACCGGCAGGATTCACGAATTAGAGATAAATAAATTAATCCGAGAAAATTTTGATTTAACCCCCTACGGAATTATTAAGACATTGGATTTAAGAAAACCGATTTATAAAAAGACCGCCTGCTATGGACATTTTGGGAGAAAAGAATTTAGCTGGGAAAAAACGGATAAGGCGGAGATGCTAAAAAAGGGAGTAAAATGAACTACGATATTAAAGATATAAAATTATCAGCAAAGGGGAAATTGCGTATTGAATGGGCAAGGCAAAATATGCCTGTGCTTAATCTAATTCAACACAGGTTTACAAAAGAGAAACCTTTAAAAGATATCAAAATTGGCTGTTGTCTGCATATAACTACGGAGACAGCAAACTTAGCGATTACTTTGAAAGCGGGAGGAGCGAATGTCTTTCTCTGTGCCTCTAATCCTCTGTCTACTCAGGATGATGTTGCCGCATCTCTGATAAAAGATTATAAAATCCCTGTTTTTGCGAGCAAAGGAGAGGATAAAAAAACCTATTATCGCCATCTGCAGGCGGTTTTAAAGCAAAATCCTCAAATTACAATGGATGACGGAGCGGATTTGGTAAGTGCCGCTCACCGCTCACCGCTCACCGCTCACCGAAATATTCTTGGGGGGACCGAGGAGACTACTACCGGAGTAATCCGCCTGCGGGCAATGGAGAAAAAGGAAGTTTTGAAATATCCCGTAATTGCCGTAAATGATGCCCAGACAAAGCACTTCTTTGACAACCGTTATGGCACTGGACAGAGCACAATAGATGGTATTTTGCGGGCAACGAATACCTTGCTTGCCGGCAGCAACTTCGTGGTTTGTGCTTACGGATTCTGCGGGCGAGGAGTAGCTATGCGTGCCAAGGGAATGGGAGCAAAAGTAATTGTCTGTGAGGTAGAACCACTAAAGGCCTTGGAGGCGACGATGGATGGTTTTGCGGTTCTACCCCTAAAAGAGGCAAGCAAAATCGGAGATATTTTTA
>DAOWKH010000107.1 GCA_030639955.1 Candidatus Omnitrophota bacterium
TTACTATATCATTTATAGTGGTTAGAATAGGGGCTATTGCCTTTGAGCTGACCGGTCTTGAGAAATCCCTGGCTAGATTTCAGGCCCTCTCTTGCTTTACAGGCACCGGCTTTACTACAAAAGAAGCAGAGTTGATTACCGGAAATCCTCAGAGACGGCGCATTGCCTCAGTGCTTATGATTTTGGGCAAGGCAGGATTGGTTACCCTGATTGCAACATTTGCCAATTCATTGCAGGCAGATAATTTGGTTGCTAAAATTAACATACCCTTTTTGAATTTGGTTTTTCCTTTACATCTATTGCCCTGGATAAATTTAATAATTATTATGGTTTTTATATACACTATCTATAAAATTTTAACCCATACAAAAATAGGCCGAAAATTAACCGATGCTTTAAAGGCGCATATTATAAAGAAAGAGCTCATTAAACCTGTTTCTTTCGAAGAACTTGTAGTCGCAACCGCTGGTTATGGTATTTCAAAGATTGAAGTTTGTAAAGATAGCCCAATATTGAATAAAATGCTTCTTGATTCAGATTTGAGAAAATTTGATATTCTAATTTTGGCTGTGGAGAGAGGTGAAGAGATAATCCCTAATCCTCGGGCAGATACGAAGATTCTTTTAGGCGATAAGCTTATATGTTTTGGAAAATTAGGCAATATCAGAAGGAAATTATGCGTAATTCCTGAATAACAAAAAATCCAGATTATTTTCTACTTGACAAAAGTTAGTTTGCAAGATATTATTTACACTAAAGGATAAAGTGATTAAATAATAGTATAAACATTGAGAGGCAGAGTGAGTTCTAAGAGGATCAGTTGTGGATAAAGGCCAAAGAGCAGAAGGTGAAAAATATAAATTAAGGCCGGATACGATAGTAGTAGCGGGTTCTGCGAGATTACCGGAGAATATCACCGCAAAACATGTTTTTGGCTATTTCGCTATAGAGATTGAAATAGACCTTCTTGATTCCAAAATTGTAGATGTTTCCTGCACGGTGCTACCTTCTTTGGGAGAAAAGATACTTTACAGCGCACTTTTAGGGAATAAAGTTGAAGAAGGAATTAAAAATGCTATAGAGCAATTAGAGAGGAGGTTTTTTAGCGTAACAAAAAGAGCAATCATAGCTGCTCTTGAGGACGCATATAAATGGTATAAAAAATCTATAGAAGAAAGAACATAGTGGCTTATTGATTAAAGCTGCGCTATCCATTGATGTATGATAGCCTCATACATCGGGCGTGGATAAAATACCAGCGAGGACTGCAGAAGTTTTTCTAATGCTTCTCTAGTTTGAGAGCCAAAACATAATATATAACCCAGCTGGTTATCCAAATATCGGATAGCAAGCTGGGTTTTTTTATTTTAGGAGGGTAAAGCCCGTTAAATGAAAAACAAGGGTATCAAATATCTGTTTTGTGCGTGTATCTTCTCAATCTCTTTGCTTGGCCTCCCGGGCGAAGCCAATTCTACCACAGTCGCCGGCGTTGTGGTCTCAGAAGGCATTGTGCTGGCCGGGGATAGTAGAACTACCGTTACAATCACTGAGAAGATACCCATTGAAACCGAAGAAAAGGATAAAACCATCAAGAGAATTAAGATGACCAGCAGGATTGCAACAGATTATACCCAGAAGGTGTTTCGACTCAATGAAAGAGTGGGAGCGGTCACCTATGGTGAGGCAAGGTTATTGAATAAAAATATCCATAGTTTAGTGGAAGAGTTTAAGGCATCAGACCCGTCAATAAATAAACAGCTTATAGATGAGCTGGCAAAACGATTAAAGAGGTATTTTGACGATATATATAAAACTCATCTATCCAAATATCCCGATATAAAAATCGGGACTCTGGGTCTTATGGTTGCCGGCTATGATAGCTCCGGGAGGGGTAAACTTCTCGACTTTAAGATCCCTGCTCGCCTCGGGGCGAAGCCACGGGATGGAGAAATCAAACAGCTTTATTCAACGGAGATTGACTTCGGAGCGGCTTGGCGCGGGCAGATAGATGTTATAACCAGATTGATGAAGGGCTGTAGTCCGGAGTTGGCAAAGCGACTCAGGGAGCATCCGGAGCTAAAGATTAATCCCTATCAATCCAAGTATGTTGTAGGTTTTGAGTATATGACTATCAGAGATGCTGTAGAATTCGCTGCCTTTCTGATAAGGACTACGATAGAAACCCAACGCTTCTCATACGGAACTAAAAAGCATATTGGCACCGTTCCCGGGGTCGGTGGTCCGATTGATATAGCCATTATCACCCCAACCGGGTTTAAGTGGGTCCAAAAGAAAGGGTTTAAAGACATCCTATAAAAATCAGGATGTCTGATTACAACGATTAAAAA
>DAOWKH010000053.1 GCA_030639955.1 Candidatus Omnitrophota bacterium
GGATCCCGTCTTTATAGCGCTGAGGACTCTTTGAATTAAAACCCGTACGAACATCTTTAATGATTCTATAAGCACTGCCTACTTTTTTAAATTCCTCTCCATCCCCACCTTTATCAGGGTGAAGTTTTAAAGCCAATATTCGATATGCCCTCGCTACCTCTTTATCTGAAGCCTCGGGAGTTACACCAATAGTATCGTATGCATCAGCGACGCTTCTGAGATAACCTTCACCCGTCCAACCGTCAGGGCACCTAAATCTTCTATTTCTAAAAGCACCCTCTATTTTTCTTTTGATTGTTTCCTCTTTTGTAATATTTGCTATCTTTCTAAGTAAGAATGCAGCATCTTCACGAACAAAAGGACTATCGTCATAAAGTATTATCTCTATCAAAGGGTCAACTGCTCTTTCGATTCCTGGAATGTTATTTTCCACCATTGCTCTAAGCGCCATAACAACTTTTTGACGCACCCATTTGTCATCATTTTTAAGGGTCTCCACCAGAGGATTGATAGCCTTCTCTACCCCCGGAACATCATTCTCTGTCATTCTTTTAATCGACCAAGCAGCATAATAAGGTAAATTGCCATCGCTATCAAGCACTCCTATCAAAGCATCAACTGCCCTTTCAATCCCTGGAATATTGCCTGTATCAACCTCGTCTGTATCAATCTTGCCAAGTTTTCGTGGAATTTTAATCTCTGATAAAGCTCCAAGTGCATAAGCGGCGTTACTTCGACCTAAGATTATATTCTCATCTTTAACTATTTTTATTAAAGGATCAACTGCCCTCTCAATCTCTACAATGTAAGTACCTTCCCTCTGTTCAATTGTAAAACCAATGGCAAAAGCAGCAGAATCCAGCAAGAAGTCATTACCTGAACCAAGTGCTTCTATTAAAAGATTAACTGCTCTTTCGCTTCCCTGGACATTAGTCCCCAAAAGCATTCCCCATGCCCAAAGAATCCTTGAGCGTGCCTCTACTTTACTATCTTTGTACGCTTCTATCAAAGGATCGACTGCTCTTTCAACCCCGAGAGTATTCTTTCTTGCCATTTTCCCAATCACAAAAGCGGCTTCTTCACGTACAGTCTGATCGTTATCTTTAAGTCGCCCTATCACAGAATTGACTGCCCTCTCAATTCCTTCGACATTTTTATCCGCCATCAACCCAAGGGCATAAACGACCCCTTTGCGTATATTTGGATTTTCATCCTCAACTTTTTTCAGCAAAGGAGCAACTATTTTTCCGATTTCTGAAGCATCTTCCACTATAGCATCTTCCAATAGGTTTGGATCTCCAAATGCATAAACAGCATTTTTATATATATCAGGATCTTCATCCTTAAGCGCTCTTCTCAAATGAGGTATATCCTCTACCTTGAAGTGCGCACCCCATACACTTTTTAACCTTCTACAAACCTCTTTGTATAATTTTTCATCCTCTTTTGAGAAATTAGTCCTTTTTTCTTTCAGTAGCTCTCCTTCGGTCAATTCTTTACGAGCAGGCTCTCTTTCTTCTATTCCCTCTTCGTTTCCATCAAACCAAATTTTCTTAATACCACCACTCTTGAATTCATTGATTAAAAAATTCTCTATCCCTTTTTTAGTAAGATGAGCCCCGCTTTTTATGGCTAAAATAGTAAAGTGTTCAACCAGCTGATCGTTTATAATCCACCCTGGCTTTTCACCGCGATTAAGGATTCTCGCATGGATTGTCTTTAGAGAATTCTGAGTATTGCGTTTTACATATTCAACCGGATTTTGGAGAATGAATTTGATATCTTCCTCATAACTCATGAAGTCATCAATAATTTGAAGTATAGCCTTTTCAGAAATCGTTACATATGGGGGTGGTGAACCTTCCCTGACATTGATGAAGTCATTACTCGCTTTCTTCAGCTCCTTACCATAACCCATTATTCGTTCATATGAAACGATAAACTTGGCAATTTTCTCAATTCCAATTTTATTCACAAACTTTCTCCGTTCATCGTTACTGAGAATATCTAAGTTGAGAATATTGGTTATCAACTCACGCCTGCTTTTTATTGCGTCATTAGTTACCTTGTTTGTATTAACATTGTGAAGCCATCTTTCTACTTTCCTGAGCTCCTGAATTGAACTACTCTCTTTACGCTGGGGCAACTTCTTCTCTAAAAGCCTCTTTTCTTCTGATTTCTCCATCCCTCGCTGCGTCTTTTTCCATCTTCTGAGTCTTCTAACCCATTCTGTATCTCTTATAGGCGGCGCAACATCATTTCTTTCTCTACTCAAAACAGCACCAATGCCTAAAATGAGAGCAAGGGATTTATGGATACCTAACTTTTGGGGATGGCTAAACATCTCAAAAATATAAGCAATCAATCTTGTCTTCCAGGTTATATAACTTTCACCCTGATATTTTTCCTTTTTAGCGGCGGCTTTAATTTCCGGGGTAGCAAGAATGGCTTTAATTAATCTGGCGGCATCCCATAATCTATCCTTTGTGATTTCTTTCTCGCTATTTTTGTCTCCATTAACAATCGCTTTCTTTAATTCTGCGGCTCTACCCTGACTTCTCAACCCTAAAGCAACAACACAGGGAGAGATTTTTTTAATATTTTCTATTGGTCCTGCCCTTTTTATGGCTTCTTTATACTCGCCTCTGGCTATTTCTTTACCTACTCTATCTTCATAATCAAAATGGGTCTTCTGCCAGGCGGCAAATAAACTCTCAGTTGCTTCTCTATCTTCCTTAGTAGTGAAATACAAAGAAGTATGCATTGGCTGGCTGGGGTCAGTAGCATAATGAAGCGCTCTGCCCAAATTGCGAAATCCCCAATAGGCATCATTGTTGCGGAATGCCTCAATTGCTTTTAGATAATAATATTCGGCAGATAAATGGGCTAAGCCAAGTGTTAATCCAAGCAATCTAATAGTATGCAATCCGTGTTTGATTATATAAACAAAGCGGCCCCTTGCCGAGTCCATAAAATCTGGCTCCATAGAGTGAATTTTTAATAACTCTAACGCCGAAATAGAATTGTCTTTTTTATAATGGAACTCGGAAAATCCGGTGGTATAATCAACAGGAATTTTTATATCCTCATAATTTTTAATCCATTCAATATCCTCTGCGGCATAGCCGGTAAGGAAATAATGAGTTTTTACTTTGCCGCCTTTGATTTCTCTTTCGGCTGGCTCTGATAAACTTTGGGAAGGCGTTCCCACCATACCTAACATTACCAAAAATGCGGGTGTAGATTTTGCAGAAATAAATTTGCTCTTTGAACCCGCCCGAAGCAGATGGCGCGCCTGCTTAAATTGGTGCATCTCCATTGCTTGGTCCAGTTTAAAAAAGGTGCGTGAACCAAAAGCCGCATCAACAGCCGATTTCAAAGATTCAATATTCCCATTAAAAAATGCATCCTTAATAATCCTCTTTGCCTTTTTTCTGTCATATTTTTCGCTTAAACCCGACAAAAGTAGATTAAATAGCTTTTGTAATCTAAAATAGGGATAATTGGGGCTAGTTGTAGAAGCAAAGGCAAGCCAGCCCAGCCAGCCAAGATGTTTTTTGCGAAAAGCCTGCATCGCCAGATAATCAGTTATAGCATCATTTAACCAGGCATATTTAAGCTTGCCTGAATCGTCCCTTCTCTCTACCCCACATAAGTGCGGCTCTTCACCTTGCTGAGCCAGATAACGCATTATCTCATGAGCAGTATTGCCCAATTGATTTAAAATAGGAACGGGATAGATAGAACTCAGATAGGTTTTTTTTCGCTCCGGCTCAAAAACCATCATAATCTTCCTTCTCTTGAGCATGCTTAGAGTAGGATAACGAAGCTTTCTCCGCTTAAAGAATTCAATCAAACTAATGCATTCTAAACACTGACAGCTTCGCTCTAATTTTTGATAATCAATCTCTTCATAGGCATCTGTAAATATCCATCTTACCAATGCCCGCAAGCCAATCTTATTGTAGACACCCAATTTAGCCATAATTTTATCGGCGGCAACTACTGTCCCGATAAAGATTAATATCTCTACTGAAGTTCCGGCTAAACCAAAGGCAGCCAGAAAAGCAATAACCGCTAACTTCCAATGGTTTATAGATTCCATAATGCCGCTACCTTGTTTGAGAGACCACTTGGCAATCTTCAAAAGAGAAAGCGGTTCTATAACTTCTCCTACTATGCGTAAATCTTTTTGTTGTTTCTTATCATTATTGAGCTTATGAGTATCGATTAAATAATCATAGACCTTTTTATTGATTTCAAAGTGGGGTTCCTGGCAAAGGTGGGCTAATTCAGAAAGGGCGTCTTTGAAGGTAGAATTGGAATTCTCGAAGATTGTCTCACAGCAGAGTTTTATCCAGGCCACGCGCGGCGAACCCCTCATTCCTTGCTGACGATGATTAAATATTCTCCACAACTTATCTATTTTGGAAGGAATATCTATAACCCCAGGATTCTCCTTTTCCCATTCGGCATACTTCTGTTTTGCTTGAGCCAACCACTTTTCATTACTACCCTCATTATAAGAAGACGAGGCGAGATTTCTCGCCTCGTCATTGAGGTCTTTAATTTTCGCAGGTGCAAGTGGAATTTTCATCACCCCACCAATAATTTGTAAAAGTTTCTCCGTCAATTCTTTCCTGAGAGATGAATCAATAATCTTCCCTGCCTCAACAAATTCCTCAAATGCTTTATCTCTCCTGCGAATTTTTATCTTATCAAATATGCTTCCCAACATTCCAAAACTAAAGGGAAAAAGAAGAAAGTTGAAAGCTTCCACACCAACTACCCTCTTTTGACCATCCCAGAAGGCTTTCACCGCTGCATCAGCGGATTCTTCAAAACGGGCAATCTTGTTGTCTCCTAAACCCGCATAAGTTATCAACTTGTCACCCTCCAGCCAAGCAGCGGTTTCATAAATCACACCTGCAACATCACCTTCGGTGGCACTATGCTCAAAAATATGCCAGACAACCGGTTTCCCCAACGGCTGCATGGTTTCCGAATCCAATAAGACCACTTCTGTGCGATAGTATTTTTCTTTATGGTTGGCAATTTTCGCTTGATGAATCAAGGCAATTCGGAAATACCTTCCATCCCGATAGTCCTTTTCCCTTTGAGGCAAAAGAGTATGAAAACCGATGCGTGTCTGTCCCTCCCCGGCAGATAATATTGTTGCTTTATCTATTGTGTGCTCGTCCCAATATGCCTGAGATGGTTTTAGAGCTTCCTCTAATGTATCAAATAGATAAACCTGAATAGCCGGTTTCTCGCCCAGAATATCGGCGCGGTCAATAAGCCCATATCTTCCATTTGATAGCTCAATTAGATGCGTATTCTTACTGGAGGTATTTGGCCGACCCAAAGTAACGGCTTTTCCTTCCGGCATAAGCTTGGGTTGCGGGCGTCCATCCTCATCGATAAATACAAACTCACAGTTCCAGGAGAGTTTAGTTTTATCATCGGCTCGGGGTTTCGTTACCACATAGGTTATAGCCGGCTTTCCGTTCACAAACATCAAGTGAGGATCTTCGGCATTTTCCAAAATAACTTCTCCGGCTTTAAATTTTAGACCCTCATCATCGGTCGGGGTTAGAATAACAATGTCGCTGGGATGGATCTCGCTGGTATCGTATTCTATAGGAACCCGTCGGGCGAGCAATCGCCAACCATCAGGCAAAAACGTCGGATTGAAATACTTGTGTTTTTTGTCGTCAACCTCAATTACTCTGCCCCTATCTCGGACAGACAACCCGCCTCTCTGCTCGACATCGCTGGATTGCAGAGGTAAGCTAAGAATCTCATCAAAGATACGTGGATTTACTTCATCAGGATGGTTTAAAAATTGGGCAAGTTTTTCCAGGTCGGAGGAACGGACAGGACGAATCACATCATATACTGGTTGACCTCGCGGTAGACCTATCTCAGTAACTAAAGCATCTGAAGGAATATTTATTTCTCTTAATAGTGCTACTTTTTTGCCTTTATCTTCATAGGTGGGATTCTTAACTGATATTATCTTTCCACCTTCTTCTACAAAGTAATAGGCGCCGCCCTTGCATTCGGTTATATCTCCGTATACTGAGCCAAAAACTCTGTTCACCCAGTTCATCATCACCAGCGGCTCATCTTTACTGGGATTGATGGTGATATGACCATAATTCGGTGGGATAGGAACAATATCTCCTGCCTTTGCATCTATACGAATCGCATCCAGCACATTGCCTTCGGCATCCACCTTCTGCAGATAATACAGTGCCTGGCCAGATAGAACTACATAGACCTCAGTATAAGAGATATTTTCTACTACATCAGGGTGATAATGGCCATAGGTCTTTATTGGTTCAGCACCTATTTTAAGCGGGGGTATTACGGTAATGTCGCATCTTAAACGATTTTCCTTAATCTTCGTCAGGTCTTCCTTACTTAGGTAAATCTCTCTGTGCATAGTATAAGCAACTATGTCTTTCTTGTTAATCTTAGAAAGTAGTTGTTGAAGGTCTATTTTATTTTTAAGCACACCCTCTAAAAGATATTTGCCGCTCTTGAATTCCCTTAGGTCGGCTTTGCATTCTTTATCACCAACCTGCAATTCTTCCACCTTCCATATCCTTTCCCCAGCTATCTCTTCAACAGAGAATTCAACTTCAACCTCAGGCCCAAAAATCTTGATATCTTTAATAGCGGCTGTGCCGCCGTTCAGGGCGAGAGATAATTCTTCCTCTTTTGCTACCCCTATCTTCTCTTTTCCCAACCTCTCCACTTCTTTATCTCCGAACTCTATCGTCTCTACCGGTTCCTCTTTTCTATTTACTAAGAATCTTTTGATTCTATTGAGAGTATTTTTGAGGATTTCCCAATCAAAAGGAATGACTAAAGATATTCCAAAACTCTCCTTCTTATCGACCTTTTCCATTGGCTTCGAAGCCTCAGCATTATAATAGAGATCGTATTCTAAAGTGTTTTTATCTAAAATCCATATTTTTACAATTGCATTAGCTGGTACATTTCCTTTAACACAAACTGGGAGCCTTCCCTCTATAAGACATGGAATTTTCCTCCGGTCAACAGTAAATACAACACAACAGAAATCTTTAGCATCTTTATATTTACTTCTAATAGGTAAACTATATGTAATTACTTCTTTTGAGTAACCTGCAGGAGCGAAATAAATTTCGTTATAGTGCGTTTTTTCTACTTCTAAACCATATTTAAGTATTTCGCTCAAATCTTTTGGATGAATATACATGCCCCTAGACAAAATATTCTTGTTTGTTTCTTCTATTCTTTTCCCTTCTAAATAATTGCTTAACTTATTTATGACCAGCTTATTTCTGACCAGCTTAAAATTGCTCGTGTCTTTAAATATATATTTATCTTCTGGTAGAAAAGGTGTCTTAGAGGCGATAAATTTCTCGGTATCTCTCATCATCGTCTCATCTTCATCTCTTATACTTCCATCCTTATTATTATCTTTCTCTGCCTTCATAGCTTCATCAATTTCTTCATCATTAGGAGAATAATTAATAACTGTCTTGGCAAGTTCTGTTGGTTTTTGTGCGAAGGCAATAAGATTTTTCTCGCCTCTGTAAGACACCCACTCTTCAATATCACCTGATAAAACAAAACCATTCTGCTCTAAAAGATTCTTTAAAGATTCTTTGGAATAAAATTGATAAAATCGTTTTCCAAGCCCCTCAACAGTATCAACAGCCATAAATCCTCTGCGTTCATCTGTTTCAGCTTTGAGTAGTACATAATAAATACCACCCGGCTTAAGGACACGATATGCCTCCTGAACTGCCACATCAGCTCCCTGCCTGGAATCAATAAGAGGAATATGATGTAGGGAAGCATTTGCCCTTACTCCCTCAAAAGTCCCATCAAGAAACTCAAGATGATTCATATCCATACATAAGATTGACAGGAATTCTCCTTGTTCGCGAATTGATCTAACAGTACCTTCTGAAAAATCAATACCTGTAGCGGATACATCTTTCTGTTTGGAAAACCATGCTAAATCTCTTACGCCCGTTCTTTCATCAAGAACTCTAACTTTTTCTTTAGAACCTGCAGGTTTCATTTGTTTTGCATGCTCTATAAATTTATGAAGCATTGATAAATCATTTCCTTCTGGTTCTTGCCCGCGTAATTCCTGATATCTCTTTGCCATCTGGTCATAAGTTGTACGAGTAATTTCATCTGCCGTTAGTATAATTTCATTCAGCTTTTCTCTTGCTGCATTTTCAATATCTTCCTGACCAAGTTTCTTTGCTTTTTCAAGTTCCTGAATAGCATCCTGAATATTTCTTGCTAAAATATCTTCCTCAACTTCTTCTGCTACCCATATCTTTTCTTTTCCCTCAGAATCTAAAAGCGGCTTGAAATTCTTCTCTGTGCGCAGTCCTATCTCATCTATCAACGGGCTCTTGGGTATAACTGGTTCTACGCCAAAGTGTACCAACACAGGATAAAAATTATATTCTATTAGGGCTTCAAAATAATTCTTAATTTTCTCCTTCTGTTCAGGAGTCAAAGACTCAGCATCAATATAGAGCTTACTCTTTAAGGGGTCTGTTCCTGAAGGACGAAAATCGAGTTCTGTAAATAGCGGTGTATAACCGTTTTTAGGTTTAAATACCATTGGCACGCCTTCGGGCCTCATTTCGCCACCAACAACCTCCTCCTCAGTCATAGTTATCTCATCCAGGCATCTCCATGTCTGTTCATATTGAGGCATCACCTCTACAAGAATCTCTACCACATCATTTATGCTCATCTTCCCATCACGTACAGCCTTACCTAAGGAGAAGGCGAAATTATTGAAATTCATCTTCTTTGCCTCTGCTACAGCCATTGCCCTTCGCTGCTCTTTGTAAGGCAAAAGTGCAATAATCCCTTGCACGCCGTGAACAAAGTCAAAACGAACATCAATCTTGGACTTCAATCCGTATTCTTTAAAGCGATCCTTTAAGAAATTCATTATCAGGTAATTATTACTCATTCCGTCTCGATCGGCCTTTTTATTGGCTAAATATTCTTTAGCGGCAAAGGTAAGCATCGAAAGTGTTGCATCTGCTGCGCTCTTCTCCGGCATAGCCAGAACGCGCTGTCCCAGAATATTAATGCAGGGTTCTCTTGTTCCGGCAACACGCCCACCGCTTTCCTCCTCTTTAGAATGGATTCTAATCTCTCTATCGCGATTAAGAGTGATGACTCGACCTAACTGGTCCTCAAAAGAAAATTTATAATCATCTGACTCAAACCACCATTTTTCCAACTCTCTCTGTATCCCTGTCAAATTTTTAAACCCCACTATTGCCATAATGCGAACTATATTAGGATCTGAATCAGCAAATTCAGTCCAGGCGCGGGTAGAAACATAGGTAATAAAGTATAAAGAAATATACTCTTCCCATTTTCCAGCGGCTATAAGATTTTCTCTATCTATCATATCTAAAGCCAAAAATACCTTATTCGGCGTAGGCATTGCTAATATCTTATTATCCTCCTGTAAATCAGAATATTCCACGCCAAATTCCTCAAGCAAAGGAATAGCGCTTTTATCCATAATCTGTTTTAAAACAAATCTATCCGAGTCCGGGTCACATTCAAACACCATTGTCCCTACGGGATATCCTTTTAAATTATCTATGTAAGGAATCGTTGGGATAACCTTATCATATGTTGTATCAATCCCGTAATGCTCCACGCTATACTTATCCTTCTCTTTATCGTAAACAACCTGATATCCGGCCTTGAAATAGGCATCTTCTTCTGGCCAAAGCAGGTCAAAAATCTTTTTATCAATCCCCAATTCCTCTAACATAGGTTCCAGCGTCTTCCAGGTTGAGCCACTTAGACAGTTTAAAACAATCCTCTGCCCTCTTCTTGTGGCTTCATTAATTATCTCTACGTCTTCCTTGGTTATATTTAGGATAGAGATAAACAACTTCACCATCTGTTTGTAATTTAAGACACTCATTATATGCTCATCATCTGCCGCAGCCATAGCCACTGTATGCCCGCCCTGTTCATAAATTTCGGTATTGATAATTCTATCCAGAATATCAATATATTTCTCATATAGATTCGGCAGAAGCTGCGCTCCATCAGGAGCAAGATTTTTTCTTCCATAAGGATAACAAGCGCTGTGGCTGGAGGTATAATGCGTTGCCCCACAAGCCCCTAATATAAATGTTAAAAAAGAATACATATATATAGTTGTGCTGTCGGAGTAATTTTGCGGAGTGAGCACGGTTATGCCTTTCTCTGCCAGAATACGCGCTTCCATCTCGCAGAATTTGGCTGTATGCACTCGCACCTCGCCGCCGACCAACTTCACGATATTGTGCTTCAAAAATGGCAATATGGCTTCCAGTTCCATCCCGTAGATTTCTTCTATGACTTTTACATTCTCCTCGCCCATCTCTTTTCTGATATAATCGCAGTGTTCCTTAAAATCTTTAATCCCGGCCAACTTCTCTTGAATTTCCTTATGCACATCTTTTAGAAATTCTGCCTCTGTTTCAATAAGAAGAGCCATAAACATATCGTTATACATCTTATCTGGATTTTCACTGTGCAGAATGTCAATAAAGGCACGGATTCCCGCTGTAGAAAACTTCGCCTTGGAGATAAATTCCTCAAAATGACCCTTGAGGTTATAATAATCAGCAATCTCCGGGGTTATGGTCATAGATTGCCGTGATTTATTTCTTAGGTCAAAAATGGGCTTAATATTCGGTTTTTGTAAAAGGAGCTTTTGAAATTCTTCTTCATAACTTTCCTTAAGCATCTCCTTTAATCTTGACTGCAACCGCTGTATCTTCAGCCAATCCCCTCTCTGCTGGGCTTCATATATCCCTTTCAGTTCCTGTTGATTTATCTTCCGTGGCACACCCCCCTTCCCAATCTCTCCAAATATAATTTCCTGCAAATCGGTCCAATCCCGCGAAGCCCTGTTTATTTTATGCTTATCAGCAATCTCATTTAATAGGTTAGGGGTAATTTCTAAATCGGGTTGGGCTTTAAGGAGGGTGAGTATTTCATTAACGGCACTGTGGACAGAATCGGATATGTCTTTAGTAGTTGCAAGACGAGAAGCTATATCCTTAGATTTTAACTCTTCTTTTACTGCAGACTTTTCTTTTAACCTCTCCATAATCTCTTCATTTCTCACAATCTTTTCTAATAAATCAGGGGTAAAGTAGGCCTTGGTAGTAACCTTCTTTCCATCTTTAAAGGTGTCCGTTAAGGTTAAATAATGAAGTTCTGCTTCCTTCTTTAATTCTTTCACATAAACTTTTTCTTTAGGGGCATTCAGTAGTTCTTTTAGCTCTATTTCATAAGATGCCCAAACTTCTCCGTAACCTATATTTTCTTTCGCTTTAATATTTAAGTATTCAATAAATTCTCCTTCTGTCATTTGAGATTTTTGCTCATCTAATATTCTAAAGTTTTCTAATATCTCTATATATTCTCTCTTTCTTAATTGATAAACCCAATATTTCCTCCATCTTTTATTCAAATCACCTGGGAAATCATACAATTCTTTATGCAACTCTATCATTTTCCCTTTGGCTAGCGAAGATAATTCTAATTCTTCTTGTAATTCTATTCTCAATGCTTTTTCATAAGAATAAGGATATTGTACATACCCACCGATAAGAGAAAGACATAATCCCCACTCTTTCCAAGGAGCCCTTCTCTGTAAAATAAATTTACCTTCGGGTGTCATTACAAAAGCTCCGGTAGCTCTGTATTTTAATCCAAAAATATTCGCAAAGCTCCTCTCGGTTGCGCCAATCTCTTCATCCCCTTCATTCACAATAGTTACAAGTTCTCCTGTTAATTTCTTCAGATATTTTGTTTTATAATTTGCATCTTTTTTAACATTACTTACATCTTCTCTTATTTCCTCAATTACTTTTTCTATTTTACTCTCTTCTATTTCTAATTTGAAACCCCTCAAGTGCTCTCTTAATACTGCTAACATTGCATCTAACTCTTTATCAGATACTTCTGCAGGAGAGTTATGCAGGCGTTTGGTTATTTCCTGGAGTTTTGTAAGTTTTTCCTTATCTCCATCTCTCAAATCCTCCTTCTCTACGGTAATCTCTCCTCCTTTGTCTATCTTAATTTTTACATTCTCTAACACTAACCTGCCATCCTCCTTGAGTTTCTCTAGTTCGGGAGCAAGATTTAAGTTAAATTCGTCTTCATATTCACTAATAATTTCTACTTTGCCTCTTAAAATTGCATTCCGGAGTTTAACCTTCCCACCTATCTCCTTATCTTTTATCTTTTTCCCTTTTATTTCCAAGTAGCTTAAATCTATAATACTTACATCTTCAAAACTTCTCAAAACATTCAAAACTTCATTATAAAACTCAGATAGGGTTACCAAGGGAATTGAATGCTTATTATCTTTTATCTGCCAATTTTTAGTATCTAACTTATAGTAATCAGAATAGAATTGTAGCCAAAAATCAAAGGCGGTTTTTACGGGCGTAAATAATTTTTCCCTATCCTCTATATCTACGTTCACTATTCTTAATACAGAACTCAGATTATATTTGTCAAAGAGTTCTCTTATTTGAGGGTCGGTAGAAGTTTCCAAAAATGAAGATAATTTAAGTATTACCGAACCTAATGCTCCTCCTAAACTCCAATTTTCTTTATCTTTTGTCTCTTCTTTTATGAGCCTGGGAGATATTATTCTGTCCAGCTTTTCTCTTCCTATTATTTTTTCTAAATCTTTTAACAAAGGCGTTAAAACAGAATGGTTTATTAAAACCGTATTTGTGTTAAAGTATTGAGCGCCTTTTGCACCTTTAGTTAATCCTATTTTCTTAAACAAGGACAATTGCCCAACATTCTCTGCTTGCTTGGCTTCCAAGATAGCCTTACTTATATTTCCGTCCCATTCTAATAGACCAAATATACCGCCTTTTTTATCTATTTCTGTCCTTGTGGTAGACAACATTATAATAGGCACTCTCTCTCTTGCCATCCAGCCAACAATATGTTCATCAATAAAATTGTTTATCCCATCCTCATTATAAAAAACACTGATGACTTCCTTATCCTGAGATAACTCCTCTTTAAAAACTTGCGTCATAAGTTTAAAACCAGGGAATCCATGGCTGGTAGGAATTCTCAAATTGGTGAACACGCTAGAGCGCTTATTCAATACGGGAAAAGTATTTCCTATCTCCAGAGATTTGATTTCCAGTCTGGGGCACTCTGAGAAAATCTGACGATATTTTCTCTTTTGGGAAGAAGGGATTGAATCATCTACTCTATCATAGAGATATATGCTATCAAATAAAGCATTGATGGAATCTTTAGTAGCAGAAGAGGCTATCTCTTCTAAAGTTACTTTTGCATATTTTTTCTGCTTAGCTTCTTTTAAAATCCTTAAAAATTTTGCCTCTGCTATACTTACTAGTTCTGTTTTGTCATTTATTTCGAGTTCAATGAATAAATCGCTAGATTTTGCGCCTATTTGAGGCTCTCCCTCTTTTTTAAACCGTCTCCAAATATCTTCAAGATAAGCTTTCCTCTCTACATTTTTACCTATTCCTCCATTTAAAGGATTAAGAACTACTTCTACCCCCTTTGCTTTTATAGCATTGGCAGAATCCCTGATTAATTCTTTATATTCCACCACACCCAATAGGGTTGCTCTTTCTTCCCTGGAAAGCAAAGCCGAAGGACGAAAGTTTTTACCAATTATTAAAGTTATCTCTTTAGGATTTCTGAATTGTTGATAAAGATTAGCGAGGTAATTTTTCTCAATCTCAGATAAATTAGCATATTCTGCCCAGGTATCTATCTCAAGCTCATAGCGCTTTTGAAGAGCAAACTTAGATATTTCTTTTTTTATTTTATTAAATAATTCAGAATCTCTGGGCAATTTGGACTCTGCCTCAAGATGGATTGCTTTTTCTAAAAGAAGACAGGCAACATTAGGGGGAAGGAAATCTGCCTGATGCATATAAATGTAGAGGTTATTTTTTTCTGCATAAACAATCGGTGGAGCTCTTTTCTCTGCTGAGATAAACCAAATTTTTAAATTCCTCAAGGCATTATAGATACCCACCTCTCCCAATCCAAAAGGAAAAACTACAGTCAAATCTTCTCCTATCAAATGAAATGCTTCTTCTATGGTAGAATGGTCGGTAACCTCTACCGCCTTTTCTTGCTGAATAGATTCTTGGATTTCAGAAATAATTACTTCTACATCAATCACTTCTCTCAAAACCTTCTGTAAATTCCCTTTGGGATAATTCTCTATATCAGGATAGTTTTGATGAAAGACCTCTTGAGCAAGTTCTATTGCTTCATCGTGTCCAATTTTAGGACAGATTAGTTCGTGATAGATATATTCTTGGCGGATTGAATCTTCATCTTGGCTAAGCATCTGGCGGGATAGGACTAAAGTGGGTTTAGGGAAGAGTCCGCTGAAAGCGTCTTTGCTTCCAAGAAGTTTGGTTAGCTTCTTTTTTAGTGGCGGCGCGCGAGAATTAAATCCTCACACAAAGTCATTTTTCTCTCTTGCTATTGCATCTGTTAAGATAACTCGGGCAGGAACATCTAATTCATCTCTGCTTTGTCTCTCTAATATAGCATTTATACTCTTTATATCATCTCTTAATTCTTTATCCTTGGTTATATCTTCCAATTTCCCCTCTTTTATATTTTCCAATACTATCTTAAGAGATTCTTCGCCTTGGGAGATAGAACCTGGGGGGGTGGTAGCATTTTCAATATCTTTAACTTTCTGTGCTACAATGGTCATAAAACTACCTCCTTTCCTCTCATTTAAAGCTCTTAATTCTTCTGAATTAAGAATATTGATTAACTTATTCTCAAGAGTAAAGAGTTTCACCACTTTAAATCCATATTTTTCTAAAAATTCTTCTACTGTCTGAGGTGAAAAAAAGTAAAGATGATCTTTATAAAAGAAATTTTCTCCCCAAAGATTAGCGGCCAAGCTATCTACATTAGGAGTTTCTATAAATAGAAAACCATTATTCTTTAAAAGACGATTTATTTCTTTTAGCTCTAAATCTGGATGAGTAAAGTGTTCTAATATATCAAATAATATTATGCCATCAAAATCATTCCTATCAAACTTTTGCTCTCTAAGTTTACCTAGTATTAAATCTAGATTAAAAAGTCTTTTAGCTTCTTTAACGGCTTCTTGAGAAAGTTCGATACCTTCTATACCCCATCCTTCTTTTCTAACAGCGTACATAAAATAGCCAAAAGCTGGGCCAACTTCTAATAGCCGAGGTTTAATATTTATTCCTATAAATTCTTTGATTAAATCTATTTCTCTGGAGATTCTCTCTGGTGGACTGAAGGTATAATAATTTTCGTATCCAGTTTTTCTCATCCCCTTTTGTTTTGGTTCTCCAACAAAGTACTCAAAATCATATATTTTATCTATAACTTTTTCTTCTGGGATCGGATGCACAAAAATCAATCCGCAGTTTGAGCATTTTACTATATTGTAATTCGGGTCTTCGGGCACTCCTTTATACAACAACTCTGCAGACCTTGAACCACAGAGTTTGCATGGTTCAATTTTCACATATTCCCTTAAAGAAATTTGTGTTGCAATCGTTGCTTTACTTAATTCTCTGAGCTTTTGCTCCTTTTCATTGAAAGAAACTGTTATACCCTTCTGTTTCTCATTTAACCATAAAGAAAACTCTTGCCTTAAATTTTCCCATCTTTCTTTTATATCCAATGAAACAGAATCTGAGATTCTTCGCTCTAATATGCTCTCAGATATTTTTCTATCAATCACTTTTCTCAAAACCTTCTGCAGTTCTCCTTTAGAATTAGGATTCTTTTCTATATCAGGATAGTTTTGAGGGAAAACCCTTTGAGCAAGTTTTATCGCCTCATAATGTCCAACTTTATGACAGATTAGTTCGTGATAGATATATTCTTGACGGATTGAATCTTCATCTTGACTAAGCATCTGGCGGGATAGGATTAAGGTGGGTTTGGGAAAGAGTTGGTTAAAAGCATCTTTGCTTCCAAGGAGTTTGATTAGCTTCTTTTTTATTGGGGGAGCGTGAGAATGAAATCCTAACACAAAATCATTTTTCTCTGTTGCTATTGCATCTGTTAAGATAATTCGGGCAGGAACATCTAATTCATCTCTGCTTTGTCTCTCTAATATAGCATTTATACTCTTTATATCATCTCTTAATTCTTTATCCTTGGTTATATCTTCCAATTTCCCTTCTCTTATATTTTCCAATACTATCTTAAGAGATTCTTCACCTTGGGAGATGGAACCGGAGGTATCTAAAATCTCGGAAATGTCGGTGTTAGTAACTTGAATTTTCTCTTTTAATTCTTCTATTTTTTGTTTGGCGTTTTCGGGAGTTAAAGAAGAAATGAATTCCTGCCATTCGGATTCGGGCTTATTGTAAAAATAACTACTGACTAAACCCAAATGTAGTCGAACGAAACGGTTTCCTTCTAAGGTTTTTAATTGATAACGCATCCAGGGGTAATCATATTCTGTATAGCACTGATGCCCGTCTCCAACACAATATCCATCCTGAAAGCTAATATTTCTCAAGTTTTCTCTTCCATATTTCCTTATACGAGAAGTGGTTAATTTTATCTTATCATCTTCTGTAATTATCCAACTATCAGAATATTTACCTGAAATAATTGTAAAACCATCGAAAATCTCTTCACTTAGCCATTTCCATTCTTCTTCTTCATATTTATATTCCGCCTTAAGTAGTATCTCTCCTGTAAATAGCTCCTCTTTTATCACTTTTCTTAATACAAAAATATTGGAAATATCCTTCATCAACCTATCTATTGTTTCTTCGGCTTTCTTTGTCACAACTTCTAGCGTTTTTCTTCTTGCCTCCCATTTTATCTTTTCTCTATCATTGAATGACTTCTTTAACTCAACGATAAGGCTTGCTGTAAATAAAGCTTCTTCATATTCAGCAGGACTATTTATTAATTTAAATAGTTTCTTGCTTTCCTTCAAAGTTTCGTAAGGGTTTATATTCTCTCTCTCCAACTCTATTGCTAAATTCTCTAATGCTCCTAAATTCTTCTTAAACCATTCAATATTACCATTGCTGCATCTAACTGCTAAAGGAACTCCATATTCTAATGTTGAGCAAGGATATATACTCTTATTTGCTAAGCTAACTCCTGAATCCATCGCCATTTCAAACCATTCTGGTCTGCTTCCAGTCGCTTTAATTACAGCAGGAATTGCTTTCTCAATTGTATAATCTATAGGCATATTGTTTCTTTTTAATGCTACGAGTAGATTTTCTACAGATTGCCAATCCATTCTGCCTTTTCTCACATTCTTCCTTAACTTTCTATATTTTTTAAACAATAATTTATCTTTTTGAAGGTCTCTTTTAATTTCATCTGGCACTTCTTTGCCTAATGCTGAAACAAACAATCTTTTCAGTATTCCAACTTCTTCCTCTCCGTCAAAATTCAAACCTCTATCTTGCTTTTCTCCCAACTTTTCCAAAAACTCCGCTTCTCTCTCTAAAATATCACTTTCTTCTACTACTGAAACAAAATAATCTACCTTTAAACCTGCATCTTCAAACAAATTAAGGGTAAGAGAAATATCTTTGGCAAGTTGAGCATGTTCAAATTCCTCATCTGTTCTACCACTTGCTTCATGTCTCAGTTCATGAGCAATGCCAACTTGAAGCAGAATATTGCGGATGGCTTTATCTTTTATTTCAAGGATGGCTTTATTTATACCAATGAAGGAGTTGGAAAGGTGGTCTTCAAAGAGGTACTCGGATGTATCAAGGATGGAAATGGTGATAGGACGATTGATAGTAGATACATCTAATTTATCTTTATCTAAGGCTTTCTTTATGAGTGCACCTATCTTACCTTCAGATAGATGAAGTTCAGTGAGTAAATCTTTATCTATGTTGAATGTGATTTGTTTGTTTTGGATAGTTAATTTTATTTGTTCTGTCTTGAGTGAAGCAACAATATCCTCAACATCGGTTATACCATTTTTAGATAGTTTGCCTCTGCAAGAACTGTCTTTGCGAAGTTTGAGGGTGAAGAAGGGGGCAGGTTCTGAAATGGAGTTATCAAGGGGAAGCGGCGAACTCCTTGATTTTTTAAAGGCCAACTTTACTCTTTTAAAAACTAACACGGGCAGACTAACAAAACCACCAATTATGAAAAGAGTAGAGAAAATAATTACACCATGAATAAAGATACTTATTTTTTCTCTTGGATCCTTTTCTGCTTTTACCGTCTTCACCCATTCCTTAGCATCATTTGTATATAACTTAAACCACCTCTTCACTCCCACATCTGCGGGGGTAGCACCGGGATTGGTAAGTATGGGATAGAAGTAGGCGGCAAAGGGCATCAAGATAAAGAAAAATGACCAGATAATTGGCCAACTCTGCCATATCCAAATTGCGGCAATAATAATCGCCATATCCATAACTATTGGAAGAGACATCTGCTTTCCTCTTAAAAAATCTTTATAAAGATTTTGTTCTTTAAGATGAAATATGGGAACATTATGAAGCATTGGAGCTCTGTTTGTCCCCAAATAACCTACTTCTCCATTCATTGCTTCTTGCAAACCAAATCCATAGGTATATACCTGACCCATAAAGAATGGGGTTTTTCCCGAAAGCATCATAGTTATTAGTTCTTTAGTGCCACGGAATAATCCTTTTCTTAACATCAATTCACCCCATCCTGTAGTAATTATTGCCTGAGAAGCCAACAATCCCAAAATACCAAACAGCACTTCAGATGGAATTGCTGCAAAACCACTAACACCTAAAAATAACAATGCATATAAATATCCTCTCACAGCAACCTTTACCCACGGCTTCCTCAAAAAGAAACCGATGCTACTTATCAAAAAGAAGTGAGCTTTTACTAATCCAAACATTGGAGAGGTATTAAGCTGATACATTGTTTGGTCCTTTGCCTGTTCTCCGGCTCCTCTGCCAAATTTCTGGAACAAGCTCACAGCAGTGGGAAAACGAACCTCTCTTGCTTTTCCTACTCTTCTATATTCTATAAATCTAATCCTACCGCCATATAAATTAGTTCTATAGCCAGCATATATATCCTCGTTCAATTTTGAAGAAGCAGAGGTCCATCCTATTCGTTTTGCCCATTTTCTATCAAAGGAATCAGGATGTCCATAATGCATCCTGACACCAGCCAGAGCCAAAACTCTTTGAACCAAATTGGCAAATACTGAATCTACAAAGGCAAGAAACTTGGCTTGAAGCCCAAAGGTATTGGTGCATATCTTCTCGGGCATGCCTACAATCTTAACATTTGGCTTTTTGTGCTCTTCAAGAACAAGAGGATGTTTTAATGCCTCTTCAAAGTAATCATCCTGATTCATATCTATAGTATCTATCTTGTCATAACCTTTGGTCCATAGAGAAAGAACCTTTTGATATTCGGGTTTTCCCTGACTAGCATCTGGACCAAGCCAATAATCACCCAATAATTGCTTCTTATCAATTTCTTTGTTGTTCTGCATAAGAATTACATCCATAGCTTGACTGTTATCAGGTGTAGGGTTTTTCTTCAAATACGACATACGAATTTTTGGAAAACGTTCCATTAATTTTTCTACGCCTTCTACTTTTGCATAAGCAATAGCTCTGTCATAAGGATTAGCATTCTGGTTATCTGCTGCCTCCTTCTGTCGAGGATAACTCGCATAGCCCACTACATATTTAAATTTCTTGTCCACGGCTTCTTCAATTTTATCATCATCTATCTCATAGATATATTTTGCTATCATCGTTAAGGCATCTCTGCGATATTCAATCCCTCTTACTGTGCGGGCTAATGGTTGAAATCTATAAGATGCCCAGAAACGCACCTCTAACCA
>DAOWKH010000021.1 GCA_030639955.1 Candidatus Omnitrophota bacterium
AATCAGAGCGTCGATATTCTTAAAATTTTCTTTTACCTTTTTTAGATCCTCCTGGTTTTTATAGGGGTTTGTGCGCGAGGTTCCCAAAATGGTTCCTCCCCGCGGCAAGATTCCCGACACCGAGTCTAAATTCAAATTAACAAACCTATTCTCTATTAAGCCCTGCCACCCATCTTTAAATCCGATTATCTCGAAACCCTCTTGCAATCCTTTTCTGGTAATTGCTCTAATTACCGCATTCAGGCCGGGGCAATCCCCTCCACCGGTCAATATTCCTATTTTCATCTTTTTTCCTCTACCTCCCAATTGTTATTTGCCTTGCCACCTCTTTTTCCTCTTTTATTTTTTCCCTATCACTCTTCTCTACAACTTTAGACACATAAATCTCTACAATTACACCTTCTTTAATAGCTAAAGATTTCTCTATTTGCTCCTTTATTATCTTTTGAATCTCGTCAGTAATCTGGGGAATGTTTGCCGTAGAGAATAATGTAATTCTGGATATTATTTTTATTCCCTTTTTTCTGAGCACTATCTTAGATTTTATTTCTTTTAAGTCCAATAAATTTTCCACCGATTTCTTTACCAAATCTTCAAGCACCGAGACAGTCATTGTGGTTTTCCCGCCTTTATTATTTAGAACGATAATTTTCTCTTTTTGGTAAGTTTTTTCTAATAAATGCACAATCAAAAGAGCCACAAGAATAAAGAGTATTGCCAATATCATAGTAACAAAAGAAAAATTAGGGCTTCGATAGATTTGAGTTATAAAATCAGAGAGCAAAGGTGCGGTAAGCAGATTTGTCGCCATCACCATCAAAAAAACTCCTATCAATAAAGAAAGTAACGCAAAGAAAAAAGCAATTACGGTAGTTAATAATTTCATTTTTGCCTCCTTTGATTTAAATTCAATACAAACTTAACAATTTCAATTTGTTTCTCTTTGTCTAAAGGAAAATACAAATGCTCTCTTTCCGCAAACCCTCTTTTCAGGACGAGATTATTTGCAGCAGACATTTTACCTGTAGAACGAAAAATTATTGTAGAATATCCCCTATCCTTGCAAAATTCTATTGCTTTATCTAACATCTTTAAACTATATCCCTTTCGGCGATAGTCAGGATGGACAAAAATACGCCGTAGTAAAGCTTTATTTTCAACTCTGTCATCTTCTTTGATTCCCCCTGTTGCGACAATTTTATTTTTTTCTATACCCACAAAAAATCCTTCTCTTCTTCCCGAATAATGCTCTTGTATATTTTTTAAATCACTTTCAGAATAAACAGAAGCTACCTCAGAAAGCTCTTTTTTTAAAATAGAACTAATAAATCTTTTAACTTTCTGATTGTCTTGGGTTCTGAATTTCCGGATATGCATCAGCTATTTTTTCCCCTTTTCCCCTGGTTTTGTTTTTACTACTTTTGTTTTCACTTCCTCTTTTCCTTCCGTTATTTCTCCAGTAGGCCTTTGGGCAGTTGTCTTTTCTTCCTCAGGTTTTTCTACCTTTTCTTTCTTTACCTTAATCTTTTGGGTCTTAATCTTGGGAAGCCCAAAGAAAGAATATCCTTCTTTCCATTCGCCTTTTTCTTTCAGAATTTTAATTCTTTCTAAACGCTTAAGCACACTGCGGTGCCTTTGCATTGTATTTGCTTTTAAGCTTGGGTGTTGGGACATAATTTCTCCTTCTTCATTTTAATTCTCTTAGTTCCTCTTCTGCTTTTTTAAGATAGATATTCGATAAACCTTTTATCTTCAAAATTCTCCGATATTCCCTTTTTGCCAGTTTAAATTGCTTTTTAATCTTATAGGCCTCAGCCAAATTAAAATGTGCCAGGATGAAATTTGGGTCAAGAGTGATTGCTTTTTTGAAATTTTTAATGGCTAAATCAGTTAAACCCTTATGCAGATAAGTATCTCCTAAATTATTATACACATAAGCCGATTCAGGGTCAAGGGTCAAGGCGATTTTGTACTCTCGGATTGCCGGAGCATAATCTCCTTTCTGATAATAGACATTTCCCAAGTTGCTGTGACAGTAAGCAATTTTGGGATTAATTTCAATAGCCCTTTTGAAATACTCAGCCGCCTTATTCAGCATTCCCTTTTTGTAATGAACATTGCCCAAATTGTTGTAAGCCATTACCAATTCGGGATTTATCTCTATTGCCTTTTTGTATTCAGCAATTGCTTTTTTAAACTCCCCTTTTTCATCATAGGCATTTCCCAAATTATTATGCCTTACCGCTTCCTGCCAAAGCTTTTCTTTATCTTTTGACAAGACATTTTCTTGGGCAAAGAATGATTCTGTGGGGCTCGTTGAGAAAATAAGAGACAAAATTACGGCAATAAAAAGGATAAAAAGCTTTTTTTTACTATTGAGTTCCTCCATTTTCTGTTTGTTTTTAGCCTGTAGCTCTTGCCCCGTTAAATAGCGGTTTTACCGCTCCGCCTTTGGCGGATTTAACGGGGTGGGCGTGCGGCGTGAAGCGTTTATAACACCTAAAACTAAAAATGCCGAATAGATAAGGATATAAATAAGCCCAAATTCCGGGATGGCAACATTAAATAGAAGAAATAAAGTTGCCAAAAAGGTCGGGGGCGTGAGGGCGTAAACCCCGATGTTAAGCAAGTTTTTATATTCCAACTTTGCATTCACAACTCTATTTGTAATCAAAGAAACCGGGATGAATAAAAACAACTGAATAAGTTTAGCAATCAGAAAGTAGATAAACAAAAAGACAAAAGCAGGAAGAAAGGCAATCCGCCAAATATTTCTTGCCCATCTATCTAATAAATCATAGGTTAAAACAAAGGATTTCTGCGGAGAAATAAATTCAATAATCTCTCCCCTTGCTTCATCTCCTCGTCTTATAGTTAAAGAATCTATATCAGCAAAATCCCTTTCTTTTATTTCTACAGTTCCGTCGGGTTTGATATTCTTTAAAATCATCTTAGTTTTGGTTAATAGAAACCCATTTTCATAATCATCTAAGGAGGAAACTTTGCCAGTAGTGTCAATAATAAAGACTCCTTCACCTTCAGCAAATGAACGCATAAACGGCTGTTTGGCAGTAGTAGAAAGCTGCCCATTTTTTATCTCTATTTGCTCAGGTAGATATTCCTGTATCTTTCCCGGCAGGTTCTCATTTATCCATTGCTCTGCTTCTCCCATTCCCTTTTTTAATGTAAGGCTGAATTTCCATCCAATGAGCAGGCTTACCAAAAGCAAAAATAAAATCAGATATTTAAAACTTCGTCCAAAGGATTGATTAACAATTTCCTTATAAAATTTGGGATTAAAACTCTGTCCTAAACTCTTCCAAAAACCTGTTTTCATCTTGGACCTCCTTTCCTTCCTCGCTAAAGGCGAGAGCCTGAGCGAAGCGAAGGATAATCTTTTGTTTATTCTTTCCCTTCTTCATTAAAAATCTCCGCATCAAATATATAAATCTCTGCCCCCGCTTTCCAGGCGTCAGCAGACAAACCGGCTTTATAGCAGGTGTGCCTTAAAAACTCCTCTTTGTCCCAGTTATTTTCTGTAGCTACCTGGGGTAATAATAAACCAGAATTAAATCCTTTCTTGATAAGAATTCCATCTCGTCCAACCTTGATTTCGCTTGCTTCCTTGATTTTCTTTAAGGGCGAGAGAACAGATATTTCTATTTCGATCTTATCTAATTCCTCTTTTTGCAAAGGGGTAAAACGAGGGTCATTAATCGCCGCCTCAATAGCCATATCTCGCACTGCTTCGGATACTGGTTTAATGGCTTGAATGTAGCCAATACATCCCCTTAATCGCCCGTTTTTGGTGAGTGTTACAAAAACCCCTCTTTTTTGCCTGAGTTTAGGGTTAGTTTCCTTTAGTCCAATCTTTTGCCCTTTATTTACATAACTCTCTATCGCCTCCCGGGCAATCTCCAACAACCTTTTCTTCTCGTCGCTACTCAAATTTTCATTTTTATTATTATATTTTTGATTTTTGATATTTTCCGCCGAAGGCGGACCCGCCTTCGGCGGGGATTTTTGATTTGTTATTATCATACTTCCATACCCTACCACCCGTGAATTATCGCCTGTAACATTCCCGGAGTGAAGATATTTTAAAAGTTCAATCTTATCTGCCCCCAAATCTTTGCTGGCAATCAGAGTGGCTACTACCGGCATTGCTCCGCAGAGCTGGCACTCTTCGGTTTTTACTTTCTGGTATAATTCCCGGGGATTAAATTTTCTAATTTCATCCAGAGTTATTTTGTCCAGAACCCTTGCTTGTTCAGAGGGATAAAAATGCGAAAGGTCGGTGCTCGCTATGATAAGTATTTTCCTGTCTGCCGACAGGCAAGATTTATCTTTTATATTTTCGGCAATCGCTTTGCCTAAATCCAGGCAGTCCCGATAAGAGCAATTGCCCATTACTATGGGAACAATCTTGAAATCTTTTAAGACAATTTGTAAAAACGGAATCTGCACCTCTACAGAGTGTTCACGCTGATGCGCCGGGGGATAAAAATTGATATTAGAATTATCGATTAATCTTTTTGCCAATTCCTTGTCTATCTCTACATCTCCCAAGGGAGTTCTATAATAACCTTCTGGATAAACAGAACTGCCTTTGAAATAAACATAATGGCTGGGAGCGATTATAATCACTGTAGAGAAATCCTTTCCTTCAATTGCCTTAAAGGCGTAAGCGGCTACGCCGCCAGAGAATTCATAGCCGGCATGGGGGCTGATAATTGCCGTAATCTCCCCTTCTGTTTTAGCCGGAGCAACCTTGTTTAAATAATTGTTTACCGCTTTTTTTAATCTATCTGGCGATGCCGGGTAAAACATTCCGGCCACCGCTGGTTCTCTTATCTGCTTATCCATTCTTCCCTCCGCTTGGACAGCAATTATGTTTAGTAAGAAAAAACTTGTTGTTAATAAAAAGATCCTTTCTATTTTTGATATTTGATTTTTGATATTTGATATTCTTACCATATTCCCGCAATTTTCTCTCCACAAAATTTGCATTTCGCATCTACAATATTATTCTCTAAAATCCTATATCCTACCCTTCTGATTAAAACCTTGCCGCACTTAGGACAATAAGTTGTTTCTCCATAGTGTCCGCCGACATTGCCAATATAGACATATTTTAACCCCACATTTAAGGCAATCTCCCTTGCTTTTTCTAAACTCTCTACAGCGGTAGGAAATAGATTTTTTAGCTTATAGGTAGGATAAAAACGAGAAAAATGCACAGGCATTTCTGTTCCCAAGTTCTCTTTAATCCAGATACACATCTGTTCAATTTCTTCCGGGTTATCGTTCAAACCAGGGACAATTAAATTAGTTACCTCAAGCCAAACCCCTTGTTCTTTTATGGTTTTTAAGCTTTCAAGCACTGGCTGAAGAGAACCGGCACAAATCTTTCCATAATACTCCTCGTTAAATCCCTTTAAATCAACATTGGCGGCATCTAAATACTTACAGAGTTCACGCAAGGGCTCCGGATTTATGAATCCTGCTGAATGCATTACATTCTTGATTCCATTTTGATGCGCTAATTTTGCTGTCTCAAGCATATATTCATAAAATATGGTTGGTTCGGTATAGGTATAGGCAATTATAGAACATCCACTTTTTTTTATCTCTTCTATTAACTTTGTCGGCGGGAGATTATAATTTGTTGTTTCCTCTGGCCGGGATTGCGAGATGTGCCAATTCTGGCAGAATTTGCATCTTAGATTACAGCCAGCAGTGGCGATAGAAAAGACCTTACTTTTGGGATAAAAATGGAACAGGGGCTTTTTTTCGATAGGGTCAATGTGTACCGCACAAGGGTTTCCATAGACCAAACTGTATAACTTTCCGTCAATATTTTTTCGCACACCACAAAATCCCCGTTTTCCCGGTGGAATAATACATTTATGCGGGCAGAGAAGGCATTGGACCTTCTTATTTTCTATCTTCCGGTAATATTTTGCTTCTTTTAGAGGTTCCTGGGAGAAAGAAAGATGGGAGATGAGGATTAGCCCGAGCAGAAAAAGGCAGGTTATGGATAATTTGGCCGGTAGGCCTTTGGGAAGATTCTTCATTATTTTTTTTTATAGGCCGGACATTCTTTGGCATTTGGTCTTTCTCTGCGGAAACAGACGTTACCATAGTTATATTTACAACTATCGCAAAGAAATTTATCCAAGGAGAATATCTTTTTAATGAAGGATTTTATTTTTTTAAGCATACAGCTTATCTTGCTAAAACCTCTTTAATTAAGTCCGGAGGGATATCATCCTTAATAATCACCTGGCCAATCTTTTGGGGAAGGATGAACCTTTGCCTACCCCCTCTTCTCTTTTTATCCATTTCTAATGTCGTTAATATCTTCTGCGGATTAAAACTTCTTAGCGGAGATATGGGCAGATGTGCCCTTTGCAATAACTTTTTTTGTCTTTCGACATCCTCTTTTTTCAGTATTCCGAGCTTCTGGGCAATTTTACTAATATAAATCATCCCTAAAGAAATCGCCTGCCCATGTTTATATCTAAAATTAGTTACAGTTTCAAAACAATGTCCTAATGTGTGCCCATAATTTAAGATTGCCCTTATCCCTTCTTCTTTTTCATCCTCTTGGACAATCTCTGCTTTGATCTGAGCGCATCTGGAAACTATCTTTTCTAAACAAACAACATCCAAATCTAAAATCTTCTCTATATTTTCTTCTAAGTATTGAAAGAACCTTTCATCCTTGATTACGCCGTATTTAATTACCTCGGCTAAGCCATTATATAACTCCTTCTTGGGAAGCGTGCGAAGAGAAGAGATATCCGTATAGACCAATTTGGGTTGATAAAAACTTCCGATTAGATTTTTAACTCCCCCTAAATTTATCGCTGTTTTTCCTCCGATTGAACTGTCTACTTGTGCTAATAGTGAGGTGGGGACTTGCACATAGGGAATTCCGCGCATAAAAGTAGCGGCAGCAAAACCGGCTATATCACCAATTACACCACCACCTAAGCCTATAATCAGAGACCTGCGGTCTAATCTTTCACAGATTAAATTTCTATATATTTTTATCAATTGCCTGTAATTCTTGAATTTTTCTCCCTCTGGAATAATAATAGCAGAAACCTTAAACCCTTTATTTAATAAACTTTCTTTGACAACTTTTAGATAAAATTTTGCTATAACAGGATTGGTAATGATTGTAGCTTTAAGGGTTAGATTAAGATTTTGGAGGGAACCGGCTAAATCCTTTAAGAATTTATTGCCAATAATGATGGGATAATGAAGCCTCATTTCACTTTTTGTAACCTTTCAATATCCTTATTTTTACCTATTACTACCAAAGTATCGCCTTTTTTTATTACATCACCACCTGCAGGAGAGATATTAATTGCTTGTTTTATTTCTGTATCCCCTTTATCTGTAATAGAAGGTATTTTCTTTTTTATGGCAATAACATTTGCCCTATATTTGCTGCGAATGTCCAGTTGCTGGAGAGATTTATCAATAAATGTCGAAGGGGTAACTATCTCAATAACACTGTGGTCTGAAGAAAGATTAATGTATTCGATAATCTGGGAGGAGATTAAGCTATTGGCTACTTGGATTCCCATATCTCGTTCAGGGAAAACGACCTTAGTAGCCCCTACCCTTCTTAGAACCTTACCTTGAATCTCGCTAATTGCTTTTGCCAC
>DAOWKH010000060.1 GCA_030639955.1 Candidatus Omnitrophota bacterium
CTATTTTATCGTCTTTAATTACCGGACCGCCACTGCTGCCGGGGTTAATTGCCGCATCAATCTGACAGGTCAATAAATAAGCACCGCTGTGGGTATAGTATTGATGTTCTACACGCGAAACAACCCCTTCGGTGATGCATAGTTCATCGCCACCCCTGGGAAAGCCATAAACAGCAACTTTGTCTCTCGTCTCTACTAAAGAACCGATTTCTAATGGCTGGGCAGCAGCAAAAAAGCTGTCATCGGCAACCTTCAAAATAGCAAGGTCGCATTCATGGGCTACTGCTTCTACTTCAGCAGTATATTTCTTTGCCTGCCCGGCCCGTTTTACCTGTATAAACATCTGGTCGCCAACCACATGGGCATTGCTCAAAATCCTTTTGCCGCTGATAATGCATCCTGAGCCGGTGCGTCTCTCTTGACCAAGCATCTGCCAGGGCTTGCCGTAATTGTGTTCATTATATACGGTATATACCTTTACTATTGCTCCTTTTATATTTTGTTGAGCATACAGCGGCGAAGTAATAAAACAACTTATAACTATCAGCAAAATTATCTTTGAAAATAATTTCATTTTGGGTATCTCCTTACCGAAGGCCTACCGGTAGAAACAAGCTGACTAAAAACCTGCATTGGTTTTTTTTCCTGTAAAATCAGCTTTATCTCTTTCTCGAGCCGCTGAGGTTTTAATTCTTTTAACATCCCTTTTTCTATCGCCTCTTTAATCAGTTTTTTTGTCTTTCTTTCTATGCGGAAATTATAACGCACAGCAAAGCGCATTGCCCTTAGGATACGGGTGGGGTCATCAATAAAACTCAAATCGTGCAAAACCCTTATTCTTTTTTTTCTTAAGTCCTCTTTCCCCTTAAAAGGGTCGATTAGCAGTGTTTTGGTGCGGGGTTTATGTAAACAAATTGCCATTGCGTTTATGGAAAAATCTCGCCGCTCTAAATCTTTGATAATGCTTGCAGGATTCACATCGGGCAGAGCCGCGGGCTTTTTATATCTCTCCTTACGGGCGTTGGCTACATCCATACGCATCTGTTTTCCTTTAAAGTTATAAAAGATAACCGCTGTGCCAAATCCGCGATGAATTTCTATCTCGCCATTTAATGCGTTAGCCAAAGTCATGGCAAATTCAATCCCTTTCTTAAAATCCTTGCTCTCAACTACCAAATCAATATCCCAATTTTTAATCCCCAAAAGGAAATCACGCACAAATCCGCCCACCACAAAAATAGACAGACCCTGCTTGGCGGCTATCTTGGCGGCTAATTCTAAAATGTTTGAAATTGAGGAAGGGAAATGAAATTGCTCTTTTCTCATGGTAGGATAGGCCCTGAGCCAAAAAAAAGCAGATAATAAGCCGGATTCTGTATCTAAATGGTCATTTCTCTTATTCCGATATTGCTATCGGAATTAAACGATTTACCCGAGATTTATCCCCCGACATTACATCGGGGGGCGAAAATTGCCGTTTCGCGGGCTTGCGCCTCTTTATCCCCTATTTAATCTTTCTCCGTATAGAGATTGCCGCGTTTCACCTCATCCCGACATAACGCTCGCCTCGCTTCGCGGGCGAAGCGGGTCGGGATTACTCGTCTCTGTGGCTCTTATCCTTCCCTCCGCCAGAGGCGGAGAGCGACCTCCTGTTAGGAGATTATACTGGCAATTGGAGTCCGGACTTTCCTCCCTCCGCCAGAGGCGGAGAGCGACCATTTATCTGCTTTCCAAATTCGCCGAAGGCGAATTTGGTGGGCCCACCAGGACTCGAACCTGGGACAAGCGGATTATGAGTCCGCTGCTCTAACCAACTGAGCTATGGGCCCATCTTCATCTCTAAGAAACTCCTTATTTTATGACTCCGCACCGGATGCCTCAACTTTCTTAATGCCTTCGCTTCTATCTGCCTCACCCTCTCGCGGGTTATTCCAAATAGACCTCCTACCTCCTCTAAAGTGTGTGGGCAACTATCATCAATACCAAAGCGAAGTTTTAAAATATTTTTTTCCCTTTCTTCTAAACTGGCCAATATCTGACCTATCTGCTCTTTCAACATCATATGGCTTGTAGCCCGAGAAGGAGAAATTGCCTTTTTATCCTCGATAAAATCTCCAAAATGAGCATCTTCTTTATCTCCAATAGGAGTTTGCAGGGAAATTGGCTCCTGGGCAACCTTTAAAACCGCCTTTATCTTCTTTACCGGTTCGTCCATCTGCTCGGCGATTTCCTCAGAAGAGGGTTCGCAGCCATTTTCCTGGACCAGATGACGCGCCACCTTATAGATTTTGTTTATGTTCTCAATCATATGCACGGGTATGCGAATTGTCCTCCCCTGGTCGGCAATAGAACGGGTAATCGATTGTCTAATCCACCAGGTAGCATAGGTGCTAAATTTGTATCCCCTCTTATATTCAAATTTATCCACTGCCTTCATCAAACCAATATTCCCTTCTTGAATAAGGTCGAGAAAAGATAAACCATGATTAATATATCTCTTGGCAATGCTGATTACTAACCTCAGATTAGCCGCTATCATCCCTTTTTTATAAAAGAATACCTCCTTTTCGCAAGAAGAAATTAGTTCCATCTTCTGCCTTAATTCACGAAGCGACTCGCCAATAATCTCTCTTATTTCCTTCAGCCGTTTGTTTAACCTGGTTATTTCTCCCCTCTTTTTTCTTTTTCTTTTGCGTAGCTTTTTAAGACCAGAATTTATTTCTTCTACTTCTTTTAAGTATCCTCTAAGTTGGATAATGATTTGCTTAATTGCAGATATGCTAAAATTAAACTTTTCTAAAATAGGCAGGAGATTGGCTTTCCTGGATGATGCTTTTAAACGCCCGACCAAGGAGCGAATCTTTCTGTAGAGTTTTCTATCATCTAATCCCGCATCTTCTTTTATTACTCCCTCAATATTTACTTTCCGCTCTAAAATTTTATCCGTAAGTTTAATCACATACCGGCGCACAAATCTGCATCTAAACACTGCTTCTTTCAATTTAAACTCTTCGCAGTCAATCTTCTGCGCTAATTCCATTTCCTCTTCTCTGCTGAGTAAAGCAACTTTACCCATTTCGCTCAAATACATCTTTACGGGGTCATCGGTAGAGACAGATTTAATGAAAAATGGCTGGATTTTTTGCCGGATATCCTCTTTTGATTTACCTTTATCTTTCTTCTTTCCCAGGTCTTTTTTTGAGGAGACGATTTTTATTTCTTCTTTCTCTAACAGAGAAAATACCTTTTCGATTTCCTGAGAATTGACTATCTTTTTGGGAAGAAGAGAGTTGATCTCTGAATAAGTTAGATAGCCCCTCTTTTTGCCTAAATTAATTATTTTTTTTAGATAATATTGTTTCATTACTATCTCTAAATCCCAATGCCCAAATCCCAATGCCCAATCAAATCCCAATTCTTTAAATCCCAAGTAAGAAATAATAATATTGGGGTTTGGGATTTGGGGCTTGATTGGTCATTGGTCATTGGGGCTTGGGGTTTGAGTAATCAGCACCTTCTGGTATTCCTCTAACAATTGAGAAGCTAAGATTTCATCGTCCTTTTCCTCGGCAGATTTAATTCTTTTCTGCAAATCCAAAAGATTGGCTTCTCTTTTTTTTGTCTTTACCCTCTTGATACAGTCAGAAGCAATAGCTATTTTTTTATTAAGGTCACTATCTTCTTCTAATTGGTTAACAGAAGAGGAAACCAGAGAGTCCAAATTTTCTATCTTTTCCTTTCTTAATTTTTCTATCAAGTGATTTAGCGGAATTTTCTTATCCTGAGATAATAAAAATCTAACTATTTTCCCAATAGATAAATTTCTAAACTCATCCGATTTTAAACTCTTTCTTGTCAATGAAACAATTTTTTCTTCTGTTAGCATCAATCCTAACAGAATCTTTTCTTCCTTTTGCTCAGCAGAAACATTTGGTCTAAAAGGACTATCCTCCTTCTTTTTTTGCCTTCTTCTATTTAATGCATCAACCTTTTCTATTTCAAGATATAAGGACTCCTCACGGATGTTTAACTTTCTGGATAATCTTTTTATGTAAGCATCCCTTAAAACTGCATCTCCTATTTTGTAAAGGGAAGAAAGCATCTCTTTGCTTATTTTTGCTAAATCCTCAGCTTTTTCTAAATCATATCTCTGGCAGAGAAAATTCAATTTATAGTCAAAAAAATCGTCCGCTTTCTTGATTCTCTGAATAAATTTCTGTTTGCCCTCTTTTCTTATACAGTCATCAGGGTCTAAACCGACGGGCATCTCTACTACCCCCACGGGCATCTCTACTTCTATAAATAATTCCAATCCCCTTGAACAGGCCTCCTGGCCGGCTTTATCGCCGTCATAAATAATAATACACTTTTCTGCATATCTTTTCAATATCCTTATTTGCTCGCGGGTTAGAGCTGTTCCTAAACAGGCGACTACATTGCAAATCCCAAACTGGACCAAGGCAAGCAGGTCTAAATACCCTTCTACAACAATAGCATCTTCTTTAATGAATTGTCGGGCAAAATTTAGCCCATAGAGATACCTGCTTTTATTAAATAAAACTGTCTGGGGAGAATTCACATATTTGGGCACCTGGTTGTCCAGGCGCCGACTGCCAAACCCTACTATTCTCCCTTGAGGATTAAATAAAGGAAAGATGAGTTTGTTGATAAATCTATCCAGACAAGTCCCATCTTCTCTTTTTATAGCCAGCCCTGCTTTAATCAAGAGCTCTTCTTTATAACCCCTTTTTTGAAGGTAATTCAACAGTCCATTTCCGAACGGGGCATAACCTATGCGAAATTTAGAAATGAGCTCGCTGGTTATCTGCCGCTTTTTTAAATATTCACGGGCTGTTTTGCCTCCTTCTTTGTTTAAAAAATTTTGATAATAGGCAGTGGCTAGTTCATTCAGCTCATATAATTTAACGGTAATTTCGGAACTTTCTTTATCTGCAGCTTTTGTGTTTAGCCGCGAAATATCGACGCCTGTTTGTTTTGCCAGAATTTCTACTGCCTCCGGAAAGCTGACATTTTCCTGCTTCGTTAAGAAAGTAAAGACATTGCCACCCACCCCACAGCCAAAGCAGTGGAATATCTGCTTTTGGGGATTGACCATAAAAGAGGGGGTTTTCTCCTGATGAAAGGGACAGAGTGCTTTAAAAAGATTGCCGGCTTTTTTTAAAGGAAGGTAGCCCGAGATTACTTCTACAATATCGGCTCTTTGCTGAATCTCTTCAATAATCTCTTCAGGGAAAAACATAAACACCCGCGCTATTTAGTTTCCGCTAACTCTATCATCTTTGATTATTTCTGCCGAATTATTCCTGATTAATTGCCAAATCTTGTTCCCGTTATCTAAAAGATAAGGAGCAAACAAGGATTTGTCTTTAACCGCCGTGTTTAATGAAGAAAGGGGTAGAAAATTCAGAAAAAGGAGAGCAAAAAAAGCAATTATTGCCCCTTTTAATAGACCTATACACCCCCCTGCTATTCTCCTTGAAAAAGAAATTTCGTCTCTCTTTCTTACTTTCATTAATAGATTAAACAAGAAATAAACAGCTAAATAAATTAAAATAAACGAGAGAATATTAGAAATATTTATTACCTTGGCCAGAAAGGGATAGCAAAAAAAAGAAATGGTTAAGCTGAAAATTAGTTTGAAGAAATTAGCGCATTCGCGGGCAAAGCCGTGCAGAACGCCTAAAACAACACCCCGCAAAAGCAGGATAATAATTAAAATATCTACCCAGTTTAGATTTTTTAACCAAGCCATCATGTTGCCAAAATCCTAATTAACCCATATATCTCTCTATCTAATCTATTCTTCTTCTTTCTCTCTTGAGCGCAGGCAGAGATAAAATCAACCAATTTCACTTTTTCGCCAACTATCCCTATCATCTTATCGCTCTCGCCTTTTAACAGCGCATTCACTGCCTCTGCCCCCAAACGGGAAGCCAGAATGCGATCCATTGCTGTCGGCGAACCTCCTCTCTGAATATGACCCAGGGTTATTGAACGGGTCTCAAAGCCGGTAAGTTCCCCAATCAAGCAAGCGACATCCCTGCTGCCGGCAACCCCTTCAGAGACAACAATTATCCAGCTCACCTTGCCCCGTTTCCTTCCCTTCCTGATATCTTCGCACATCCTTTCAATATCATATTCTGTCTGGGGAACAAGCACATCCTCGGCCCCGCCGCTCAAGCCCACTCGCAGAGCGATATAACCCTCTTCTCTGCCCATCACCTCGACCACAAAAATCCGCTCCATACTGCTCACTGTATCCCTAATCTTATCAATCGCCTCTAAAGCAGTATTCACGGCTGTATCCGAACCGATAGAAAAATCAGTGCCCATAATATCGTTATCAATCGTTGCCGGCAGGCCAATTAGGGGAAAGTTACACTCAATGGCTAAAAGATGCGCCCCGCGAAAAGAGCCACTGCCGCCAATAACAATTAAACCATTAATTCTATTCTTTTTCAACTGCTCAACTGCCTTCTTTCTTGCTTCTTTTTCAAAAAATTCCGAACAGCGGGCCGTCTTCAGGATTGTCCCTCCTCGGCCAATAATATTGCTCACGCTCCCTAATTGCATCGGAACAAAATTGGCATCAATCAGCCCTTGGTAACCCTTTAGAACGCCAACTACCTCTAAACCATTGTAGATTCCACTGCGCACAACAGCTCGAATAGCCGCATTCATCCCCGGGGCATCACCCCCGCTGGTCAACAATGCAATTTTGCGTATCTTCATCTAAAAATGGTCTGCTCTCGCTGAGAGCCAACCGAGATTATCTTAATCTCAACCCCTAAAAGTTGCTCTATCTCATCAAGATATTTCCTGGCATTTCGGGGAAGGTCTTTGTATTGTTTAATATGAGAAATATCCTCCTGCCAACCCTGGCAGTTCTCATAGATAGGTCTGCACTGGGCTAAAACCTGGCTATCGGCAGGTAAATCTTTTAAAATTTTATCCTTATATCTATAAGCGGTGCAGATTTTAATCTCTCTGTATTTACTTAAAACATCCAATTTGGTAATAACAATAGTTTTTAGATTATTGACTCTTACTGCATGACGGGCAATCAGGGTATCAAACCAGCCACATCGCCTTGGGCGACCAGTGGTTGCTCCATATTCCTTTCCTATGCGTTGAAATTCTGCCATTAATTTGTCCGAAAACTGCCCCGGGAAGGGACCCTCGCCTACTCGTGTGGTATATGCCTTTGCTACACCGATTATTTCATCTATAGAGGTAGGCGCAATCCCTGCTCCTGCACAGGCGCCTCCGGCAATGGTATTAGAAGAAGTAACATAAGGATAGGTGCCATAATCAATATCCAAAAGCGTCCCCTGGGCTCCCTCAAACAAGATATTTTTTTTCTCCGAAATTGCTCTATTCAAAACCGCTGAACAATCGCAGATATATCTCTTTAGCCGCTCACCAAATTTCTGATATTGTTCATAAATTTCAGTAAAAGAAAAACCCTTAAAACCATAAGCTTTAAAAATTTCGTTTTTCTCTTTTATGTTATTTTTCAATCTTTGTTTAAAATCCTTGCCATAGAGATCAATAAACCTTATTCCACAGCGGGAGACCTTGTCGGCATAGCAGGGACCAATACCCCGACCAGTAGTGCCAATCTTTAAGACCCCTTTCTGTTCTCTCAATTTATCCAATATGCGGTGATAGGGAAAAATAAGGTGACAACGCTCGCTGAGCAACAGATTTCTATCTATCTCAATCCCTTTTTCTTTTAAATCTTCGATCTCCCCAATTAAAGCTTGCGGGTCAACAACCACGCCATTGCCGATAATACACCTTTTATCCCGGCGCAGAATCCCGGAAGGGATCAGATGGAGAATAAACCTTCCTTGCGACAAGACAATTGTGTGCCCGGCATTATCTCCGCCCTGATAGCGAACAATAATGTCTGCCTTCTCGGACAAGATATCAATAATCTTGCCTTTACCTTCATCCCCCCACTGCATTCCGATAACGATGGTAGTCATAAAATATCAAATATAAAAAATCAAATATCAAAAACACAAACCAAAAACATAAAAATTTTAAGTTTTTGCATTTTTAATATGTGTATTTGATTTTTGGTCTTTGATTTTTTATTTTTCCAACGGTCTCATTGTAAATATCTTTTTAGCGATGTCCGGGTATCTAGCGACAAATTTCAGCTCATCCTCGGTCGGTATGGAAAATATTTCCTTGTGCTTTTTCGCCCAGCTCTGGATAAAACCCACGTCATTGTATGATTGAAGCTCATTAAACACCTCGCGAGTGGACGCGACGGCGCCTCTTTCAACACGCTGTTCCAATCCCTTCCAAAGCGAAGGGAACCTGTCAGGATAATAGTGCTTGAGAACAATGAAAG
>DAOWKH010000087.1 GCA_030639955.1 Candidatus Omnitrophota bacterium
AGATACCTTATCGGGGTCATACCCTACCCTTTCGAAAACCCTGGGGCTAATCATCCCCGCGCCCAAGATTTCTATCCAGCCCTTATTTCCGCAAGCTGAACAACCCTTTCCTTTACAGAGTAAGCAGGAAATATCTACCTCTGCACTTGGCTCGGTAAAAGGAAAATAGTGTGGACGAAATCTCGTCTCTATTTCTTTTCCAAACATCTCCTTGTTGAAAATAGAAAGTATTCCTTTTAAATCGGCAAAACTGACATCCTTATTCACCATAAACCCTTCTATTTGATGAAACATGCAAGAGTGGGAGGCATCGGTGGCATCAGGCCTATATACCCTGCCTGAGCTAATTATGCGCAAAGGCGGCTTTTCTTTTTCCATTACCCTTATCTGCACCGGCGAGGTCTGACTGCGAAGTAACAGTCGACGGTTAACAGTCGACGGTTTTCCGTCTTTTTCTGTAGACTGTAGACTGTAGACTGTAGACTGTGGCTTAAGATAGAATGTATCAAAGGCATCCCTGGAAGGATGTTCTAAGGGGATGTTCAGGGCCTCAAAATTATAATATTCGTCTTCAATCTCCGGGCCATCTACAATGCGGAAATTTAATCCCTGAAAGATATCCTCAATTTGATTAATAATCTGGGTCAGCGGATGCAAATGGCCTAAAGAGGAAAAAGTTCCCGGAAGAGTAATATCTCCCTTTTCTTCTTTGACTTCTTTGCTTAAAGAACCAAGATGCTGGCCGATAGATTGGGTGATCTCTTTCTTTAAATCGTTGATTAAGTTTCCAATTAAGGGACGCTCAGCAGAAGAAATATCCTTAATCTCTTTCAGTAGTTGAGTGACCTCCCCCTTTCTGCCGAGGTATTTTATCTTCAAATCCTGTATTTGAGCAGAAGTAGAGGTCTGTTTTATATTTTTCAGAAACTTTTCTCTGATATTTTTTATTTTTTGTTGCATTTTACTCTCGCTACTGCCAACCCCAACATGCTCCAAAAAAGCACAGATAACTGCAGGGAATAAAGATTGGTGTCAAAAAAACTGTGCGCCAAAAAGGCGATTATACCCCCAAGAAGCCCTAACAGCAAGGGGTCTCTGCTCTCTTTAAAACTTCTGATGCCTAATTTAAACAATCTCCCGATAATCCACAAAAAAGATGCCAGTCCGATAATCCCTATTTCGGCTAACATCTGTAGATAGCAGTTATGAGCATAGGTGCCACTGCTCATATCCATATAGATACCCAATCCCTGACCTAAAAAAATCCTATGCCCAACTAATCTTATTGCCTGCATCCATAAACCACCCTCTCCTAAACGGCCGGCACTCTGCATATGAACAATAGACATCATCCTTTCCTTCATCGGCGGAGGAATAAGAAAGAAAATAACTGCGCAAAGGGCGGCGATTAAAATAGGGAGATAGATTCTCTGTCTGGGATTTGCCAGGTAAATAAATATATAGATAAACAGAAAAATAAATCCAACGACAAATCCTATCCAGGCGCCCCGGGAATAAGTCAGGGCTAAGCATAACCCGGCTAATATTGCTAAAGGCAGGATAGCAAAAGAGCGGATAGTTAATTTTATCTTTTTATAAAAAAGTGCACCCAAAATCAGAGGCAAAACCAAAATCAGATATCCGCCAAAGTCATTATAGTATTTAAAACCGGCAGTGACCCAACCATTAATCAAGGGGCGTTGACGAAGGAAATCTACGCCCTGAAATTGCTGAAAGAGCCCATTAAATATCGATAGTCCGCAAGAGGCAAATAATAAAATTAAAATAATATTAAATCTCTTTTTGTTGAAGCCAATGGACTCTACAAAAAGAAAATAAATTGCCGCATATTCTAATGTCTTGGTAATTAAGGCGCAAAAACTCCTTTTTGGCTCTATACTGATCACCGAGGAAATTAAACAAGCGGCCAGAAAACAAAATATGGGTAGATTTAAACTTGCCCGCCTCGACTCGCCGCTCGCCTCTCGGCGAAGCCGAGGGTCTTCGGCGAGACGGGTCTGAGGAATTATCCTTTTCCAGGATGGTCTCTGGGCAATCTTCTTCAGGATAAAGAATAAAAGGGCGAAGCCGAAAGCAAGCTCTGTGCCAGCAATAGAAAAGGTGGCAAAAACAAGCATCAGGCAGAGAAACACGAATAACCCTTTATCAGAAAATTTTATAAGTTTATCTCTTTTCATAAATCTCGCTTTTTATCTCAAACTGCCCTTTGGGAAAAACAGTCAGAACAATATCTCCTTGCTCATCTGTGCGGTAAACTCCTGAACCTACATTTCTCAATTTTTCTAATACCGCCATTGAGGGATAACCACGGATATTTTCGGCATTTACGCTTATAATGGCTATTTGGGGAGAAACTTCATCTAAAAACTCCTCGCTGCTTGCATCTCCTGCGCCATGATGCCCTACTTTTAAAACATCTGCTTTCAAATCTACACCGGCGCCTAAGAGCATCTCTTCGGCGATGCTGGTCAAATCTCCGGTTAAGAGGCAGGAGAATTTACCATATCTTAACATAATTACCAAAGAATTGCTATTAAAATCAGAAAGAACAAAGGGGCGGGGTGGCCAAAGCACCTTTAAACTTACTTCACCAAGGGAAAGGATGTCCTCCGTTTTCAAAACTCTATAATTTTCTTCTCTTCGCGCCAGGGTCGCATACCAGCGATACAGATCAGAGGATTTAACTAAGCCGCTTAAATCCTCGCCATTGTCATAGACATTCTTTACTTTTAGCATCTGCAAAACAAAAAAGGCGCCGCCGATATGGTCAAGATGAGGATGGGTAAAAATAAGATACTCTAAGTCCTGGATGTCATTTTCCTTTAAATATTCTGCCACCCGGAAACCACTGATAAGATTTCCGGCGTCTATTAGAGCGGCTTCGCCATTGGGCGCCTCAATAAGAATAGAATCTCCCTCTCCTACATCGATAAAGTGAATCTTTAAGGGCTTGCTCTCGGCGAAAGCAGAAGACCCTCCTACGCTAAAGCTCCCACCTTCGCTAAAGCTTTGGTGGACAGGTCGGAGGGCAAGCAAAAAACAGAAGATAAAAAACAAAAGGGATAAAATCCCTCTTGTTATCCTCGGCCTATTAGATATAAAACTATTCCCCATATACCACCTAAACTATTGAATAAAATATCGCGCAGGTCAAAAAAGCGATAAGGCAATATTGCCTGGAATGCTTCATCAATAATGCCTACGACTGTGGCAAATAGACAGGCTAAAATAATACCCTTGAGTTTCTTACTCTGCCCCCGGATTAAATCTCTACTAACAAACCAGCCTAAAACTCCGTATTCTAAAAGATGAATCCTCTCCACGACAATCTTTATCTGCCAGGCGAAAGATAAGCCAATTGCTAATATTGCTATAATTTCTAATGTTCTTATTAAACCGGGCTTGGCTCTTAGTGTCCAAATCAAAAAGGTTAGACCTGCTATCAGCGAAATTAATCCAATCAGGATTATAAATCCTTTCTCGCCGGTATAGAGCTTGGTAAAATCCATCAACTGGCGCATAAACGCCGCCGAGATAACTATAAACGCTGCTATAAATACTGTTAGATATGAAAGATTTCCTGATGGGGTCTTCCTAATTTGCCTGTGCCCGTTAGGGTATGATATTTGATTTTTGATATTTGATTTTATTTTAGTATGCGCCCTTGCCTTTTAATACAACAGGAATGGTCTTTAGGATTATTTTCAAATCCAGCCAGAGCGACCAGTTTCTAATATACCAGATATCCCATCTAATCAGCCGATGAAAAGAAGCGTCGCTTCTCCCGCGAATCTGCCAGAGCCCGCTGATGCCGGGTTTAATCTCTAATCTCCTCAACTGCTTCAAATCTTCGTTTTCTACTTGCTCTATGGGCAGAGGCCGCGGTCCTACTACACTCATATCCCCTTTCAGAACATTCCACAGCTGGGGTAGTTCGTCTAAACTATAGCGGCGCATAAACCTTCCGATGCAGGTAATCCGAGGGTCATTTTTCATCTTAAAAATTGGACCATCTGTTTCATTCTTATCCCTCAACTGAGCAAGCATCTTCTCGGCATCTACTACCATAGTTCTAAATTTATAGAAATTAAACGTCTTTCCTTTTTTCCCGCTCCTTTTAGAGACATAAAACACCGACCCCTTACTGTTAAGTTTTGTCAATATAGCCAATAAAACAAGCAAGGGGGATAAAAAAAGCAATCCCAGAGTAGATAGGGCTATATCGGTAATCCTCTTGCCAATCAGTTCGGTTCCGTGAATCTCCTTAACCGAGTATTCCAATAAAGGCACAAATCCGATGCGATAATCTTTTAAAACATTTATTGATGAATCAAATTGGTCAGGAACTACCTTTACGCTTATATTTAAGGGCTTGCTTTGGTTTATTACCTCTACTATCTTTTTTCTCTCGCCGGGGATAGTAATTAAAACCTCATCTACGAATTTCTGCTGCACTATCCTTTCAAAATCAGAAATCCTGCCTAAAATCTTATAGCCATTTATATTGCCCTGCTTATGGTCATCTAAGAATCCGGCGATTCTCAGACCCAGATAGGAGCTCTTACGAATCTCGCCAGCCAATACCTTTCCTATTTTACCGGCGCCAATGATTAGGACATTAAGATTATTATAGCCGTGCGAAATTAGGTAGCGTACTATCAACCTCTTTATTGCCCTCCACAGAGATAAAGTTATAAACATCAACATAGCCGCCTGCCCAAAAATCAGGCGGGAAAAAATAACTATCTTAAAAAAGAAAACTGCCGAAGCAGTAGGAATAGAGGAGAAAAGGACGCTTTTAAAAACCGAGCCAATCTCCTGCGGGATAGACCTTTCGCGGTCAGTTTCGTACAGATTACAGTTATTTAAAATTAAGATAGCAATAATCCCCCAGAAGAGAAATACAAAGGAATGCAGGGGAAAAGCGGGCAGGTTTAACCTTTGCCAGATAAAAGGAAGGGTCAAAAAATCTAAGAAGGTTAATTTATTATGCCTTAAAATATAAGGCAGATAGGTAGAAAAGGCGATAAGAACAATATCTATTAAAATATATACGGCACTAATCTTTGACTTTGCTTTGTGCATCCTTGCTCCGGTGAGAGTCGCATATTAAACTGCTAATCTTAAAATACAGCACAAATGCGAAAAAGTCAAGAATTTTCCTTTTTTATTATTTTAGCGTAAACAAAATGGAAACTTCCATCTGAATTGGAGAGATGTTTATTTCTTTGGGGATTGGTGGAAAGGGATTGGCTTTTTGGATGGTAGCAACAGCTTGTGCATCAAGGAGTGCAGAACCAGAAGAGAAAATAATTTTAATATCTTTACTTAAACCATTGGCTAAAACTACGAAATTTAAATCAACAGTTCCCTCTATTCTTTGCCTCTTTGCCCAAGAGGGATACCTTCTTGCTTCCTCTATTCTTTGTTTGACCATGTCCTGGTAGCGAAGCATTGCTTCTCGTAGACCTATCGGCTGGGCGGGGTCAATTACTTGCGTATCGCTTATCGCTAATTGCTTATCGTTAATCCTCTCTTTTGATTTGCAATTTGCTATTTGCAATTTGCTATTTGCTAATTTTTTTTCCTCTCCCATAACATCTATCCTGGGCAAAAGAGATGGTTTTTCTATTTCTACCTGAATTATAATTTCTTTAGGTTTTTTAGAATTCAAAGGCAAACTTAAATTAAATCTCGGCATACCTAAAAATAAACAATGCCCGGCTAGAGAAATTATAAACATAGCCCTGATCACTTTATCATTCAACATAATTAAAAATCTTTTATTCTGTGGACTGTGGACTGTGG
>DAOWKH010000114.1 GCA_030639955.1 Candidatus Omnitrophota bacterium
TCATCCTGGCAGTCCTTGCCTTGCCTTAATTTCTCTAAAAGATTGGTTCTCTGATTATCTATTAGAGCCCTATCCTTTCGGACATTAACAATTACAAATGACTTTGTATCTGCTCGTTTTCTATCTTTTCCTCCGCGGGCAAATGTCTGTGCCAAACGATCAATATCCTTTAAATTAGTAACAATGATTGTGCCTTTATAGAATTCCTTCCCCACAACAGCAAGCATATTAGAACCGGATTCAAAACCAGGAAGGATTACAATCTGAGTGGGGTCTCCCTTGTTCATATTCTGGAGTTTCTTCTTTATCCTTCCCTGGAAATCAGAAAGCTTTTCTGGTTCGCTCCCGTCTCGGGCATATATGTCTTTTTCCCTAACCCCTAATTTATGAGCAATCTTCAACATATCTTCCATCTCTTTTGTGCTCCTGATAACCACAACTACTACCCGCTCTCTGGTTTTTATTGCTGCCTCAATCAGGTTTCTAATCTTGTTATGCTGAGCTCTAGCTGAACTTGCAGCGATTATTTTATTGTTCTTCCAATCAATCTTTTCTGTACGCACATTAATTGGGTCACCGGCACCCAATGCTTCTCTTGTCTTCCCGATTCCCTCTGTCCCGCTAAAGAAAACCCATTTTTCTTTTCCGGTAAGTTTCACAAAATCGGCAAAGTCGGCAGAAGCAAGGGTAGTTTTTAAAATCTCGGTAGTCACCAAAGATTTTACTGCCGCATCAGAAATCCCTTTTGCCCACAATGCCTCTTTTGCCATTACAAAGGCGGCTTGTTTTGAGCTGCCAAAACGGGTGTTTTTCATCCTGATTCCGGCCTCATCGGCAACCTCATAATCAAGCCCTTTCTTACCTTTAACAATCTTTAAATTAACAAAGTAATCTCTCCCCTCCTGTAAGACAAAAGCATTAACAGCAGCATCAGCCATATCCCGCGCCCTTGCATCAATGTTTTTCTTTTCTACACCTAATTCTCTTAATCTTGCCTTAACTCTATTTACAATATCTTCTTTAGCCTGATATTGATATCTTATCTTGCGAATCTTTATCTTCCCTCCCTTTTCAGGAACCTTAGTTATCTGATTTTTAAGCTCGGCATCCTTTCCTTTATAATTTTTAGCTATCTCTCCTACAAGTTTGGTAACCTCAATTATTATATCTGCCTGCGGTTTTATTTTTGCCAATAATCTCTTTGCTTTCCCGTCTGTCTTGGCATACTTCTCAAGAGTAGCAAGGTTAATATTTGTGCCTCTGATTGCCGGATTGCCCTTAAACATAGAGTCAAATTCATCGCCTGTTCCACTTCTCATTTTGAAAAGTGCTTTTTTTATTCTGGCACTGTTAGGTTCTTTGGGCTTGGCCGCTAAAACCAGATTCTTTGCCGCATTGCCGTCCATAATGATAAAATCGCTATCTTCTTTTTCCACCACCTTTAAGAAATTGGTAGCTACATCAGAACCCATACCTGTCACCACATCTGCTCTTCTGCCGGTTATTGTTTCATAGTAGATATTCCCTCGAGCATCTGTTTTTTTGCTAAACGCCCAGGGATTATCCCTTAAAAATTCCTCTGCTAAAGCCTCATTCTGGGTTACATAGAGATTATATCCTTTTTTACCCAAAAGACGGGCATGCTCTATGGCATAGAGATTGATAATAATCGCTGCGGCTTGCTTTCCGCCACCCATTGCTAAAAGGACTATTAGAGGTTTATCCAAAGCCCCTGTGGTAATTATTTCATTTAAGCCCTTCATCGTATAGGCGGTGAACTCAAACTGCTTTGGGTCTTGCCTAAATTCTCCTCCTATCCGCTTTACATACTCGGCAAACAGAGCCATTCCGTGAGTAAGCACATCCTTACCATTGTTTCTACGGACAGCGTTTTCAAAACCATCTATAAGCTCTTGATGCCTCTTGGCTCTAACTTGCTCAAATCTCCTATTAAGTTCGGCAAGCTCTTGTGGGCTTGCTTTGCCTTCAATAAACTTGAGGAAGTCCTTGGTTTCCTCTTCGGCTCTACTTATTTCTCTATATGTTCTATTTAGTTTCCGTAACTGAAGGCGAGCTTTGGCATATTTTAAGGGAGAATGGAGGAAATTTATCTGGCTTAATGCCTGTTGTTTATTAAGAACTCCAATTTCCGCTTTACGAACTGCTTTTTCTGCCTCCAAGAGTTCAATATTAGATTTAGCATCCCCTTTCAGCTGTTCAATCTTTTCCCTTCTTAGCCGTTCAATCTCTTTTCCTGCAGCAAACCTTTTTCGAATGTCTGTCTGACTTGCTTCTTTTAATTCGACTAATTTCTGGTTTTGTTGCTTCCTAATTCCATCTATCTCTTTTTCAATTTCCCTAATAACTCCTTCAACCCCATTAATCTCTTTTTCTATTGTCAATTTCTTTACTGCCTTCTCAGCCGCTTTGTATTCCCCGTAAGATTTTAATCTTTCCACCAATCCTTTATTGGCACGAGCAAACTTTATCTCATCAAGTTTAATCTCGGCTTTTTTTAATTCAATGTCCAATTTATTTCTCTGCTTCAATTCCTCAAGCCCCTTAATGCGATCTATTCGCTGTTCAATGTTGTTAATTTTTTCTCCGATTCTCTCGGCGGTGGTTGGCTTCTGGCTCTTTCTAACCTTGGATATTTCAGTTTCTAACTTCTTAACTCGGGTATCTATTAACTTCTTTACTACTTGCTCTTCAGCATTCTTAAAATCTTCTCTTGCTTTTATTTTATCCTCTCTTTTTCTACCAAAGCTTTCTTTTCCTTTCCCAAAAACTTTTCTCAGACTATCTTTATGCAAATTATATATCTCTTTTTTGCTCTGTTTTCCTTGTTCTAATCTCTTCTTTGTATCCTTGAGATTATCAATTTCATGCCTTAATTCTTCAACCTTTAGTTCCTGCCGTCGTCTTATCTGTTTTTCCTTTTCGTCTAACTTATTTTTTTCTATCTCTGTTTTTTCTTTTTCTAATCCCTTTTTACTTTGTTCAAGCTTAGCTAATAAACTCTTTTTGCCTTTCTCGGCAAACCCCTGCTCGTCTCTCTCTAATCTCTTTTTCTCTCGCTCTAATTCTCTTAATTCTCTTTTTACTCCTTCTAATTCTACCCCTCTATCACCTCTTATACTTCTCTGAGATATCTCAATATCAACGGCTTTTTTCAGAACCTCGGTGGATTCAATTCCTACTCCCTTTGCTTTTATTGCTCTTCTTCCTTCCTGAATCTGGAATAACTGATTAGCGGTCAATTCCTTTGCTAATTTTCTAGCGGCTACTTCGGCAACTTTTTTAGGATCGATTTCTATTCCTTTAAAATTTACTTTAAGATTCTTTTGAACAAGTTGGTTTAGGAATTCTAATTTTCCTTTTTTTGTGGGGAGTGGATCAGTTGCTTTTTTGACGACTTCGGAAGCAGCCCTTTCTGCTGCTTCGCCTTTCACATCAGAAACCTTGATATCTTTTAATCTGCTATCTTTAATTCCTATTTCTCCTAAAGTTTTCTTAGAATCGGCTTTGAGGATTGCTCTTGTGTTTTGCGGGGTGAGGATTGCATCAAACAGGGCTTTTTGGACTTCAGCCATTGAGCGAGATTCATATCCGCGGAATAAAGCATCGGTAGTATTTTTACCTAAGAACTCATTTAAAGGTATGCGTGCATCTGCTTTCCAAATATTCTTACCCTTTGCTTTAGCTACTTCTTTAATTTTTGCTGATGTATCCAGAGTTAAATCCGGTCTATACGCTGAAGGAAGGAGGAACAAGGCGGCAAAGGCAATTTTAGATGCTAAACAATGGGCTTCTTTTTCAGGCAGGTCTGCAAAATGCATCAGCGAGTGTTTGGCGACTTGCTCAGTACCGGCAAGGAAACCCGAAACAAAGAAAACACTATCCATCTGATAGGCAAAGGTTTTACCAACTGCCCCGGCCCCTTCTTTAGAAAGAAGAGGAACAGTGCCTTCTTTGACTGCTTTCATTGTTTGGGCGGCTGCCATCCTTTTCGTTGCAACCTGTTTAGCAAGTTCAGCAGGGCTACGTGAAACAGCAGCTCTGGGGAAGATTGACGCATAGTGCACCTCAGAAAGTGCTCTTCCCTTAGTCCCGTGAGAAAAAATCGTCCCCGGAACCTGAAAGACCTTTAATGCTGGAGCCAGCCAGAGACCCATCTTTGCACCATTGGGGATAGAAACTATCATTTCTTTTCCTAAATCTCCCCAAGTCATTGTTCTCTTAGTGTCATCGCTATCCATAACCTTGGGTAAAACTAATTGGGGAGATTTACCACCACGACGCAAGGTTAGAGCTGAAGCACCTGCTGTCTCTAAGCTCCTGCCAGCAAGGGTAAACATAGGCATTATAATCGCAAATTGTTTAGCACCTCTGATTGAATCAACAACAATTAGTGCTGAGTCGTCAGCATATTTGATGGATTCAGTAACTATTTTCTTGGGAATTTCTTTCGCTCCTCGACTTATCCTGCCTATGCGGGTTAGACGGGTGCTGGTATCAATAGCTCCGTGACTTATTCCTTCAAAGGCACGGGCTTGCTGGGAAGATACAGGAACCTCTTTGGGGAACTTAGGACCAATCCTCTTTGCTAATCCTTTTGATGCTACTGCTGTTGCTCTTATTGGTGCGCCAGCAACACGATGTGCCTCTCCAAATTTAGTAGCCCTTTCTCCTATCTTCGCTCCTTTGGCTGCCTTCATAGCCGTTCCAAAAAGACGCATACCGCTCATAAAAGCTATCCCTTCCTTTGTTCCTTTACCTAATGAGTAAGCCGCATCCTGGGAAGAAAGCCATTCCCCGGTGTATACTTTACTGTGAACCTCTCCTACTGCCAGATTAGCTCCGGCAAAGAGAGCGGCTTCCTTACCATAAACGATAGCTGTCTTTTTAACAGTAGCTTTGGCTATTTCTTTGGTCATTGTCTTGGCTATTGCCCCTTTGGTGACGGTCTTTAAACCTACCTTCAGAGGGGCAGCGGCTAAACTGCCTATCCCGGTAGCATAACCAGCCATAAAAACTGTATCTATAAGATTGGGATTAAGAGGGTTATCCGGGAGAGCCCCTTGAGCAAAAGCACCTACCACTCCATATTTATCACCCAGACCTCCCTTTCCATCCTGGCCTTCCTTCCAATCCTGATATCTCTTTACTGTGGGGTGAATGGCTATGTTATATTTCTCTACCCAGTTATGTGTTACATCCTGACGCGATTGCCCAGTAGTAAGAGCATAAATATCCGCCGCATCATGAACAAAAGCCTCGGACGCTCCTCTTTTAGTGGTGGTAAACTTTGCCCTATTCATAAGAGAAATATCATGATCCATACCTGCACCTAAACGTACCATTTCCTTCTTATCTCCTTCTCCTTGAATAAGGAATTCAGTCCAGGACTGACTATGCCCATCACTGACCTCTAAAATCTCTCTTCCTTTTATATCCTTTCCTCTAAAAGACCTTGATCTTGTTCCATCTCTATCTACAGTTATATGCAAAAAATCTCCCTGTTCATTGTGCCAATACTTTTCATATCTTGGTTTTCCTTCTTCATCAAAATATGCCCATTCTGTGCCTCTCATTTCTCTTAGTGGATTTCCCCCTGTGTAGGCAGGATTTGAGAAGCTAAATTTATACTCCAAACCAAGGTCTTTTATTTCAACTTTCTCTAAGCTATGCGTTTTTTCAATTCTCTTTATACTACTCTCTACAGCACCTTCTTGAAGATAATAATGACCATCATATCCATATTCTGTTGCCCTAATGGTAAACCCAGTAATAATAGGAATTTCGTTTTCATCGTCTTCCGTTGTTATATCTGTATATTCATACACTTTATACCCCTCTATTCCGGGCGCAAGTGGCGTATTATCGCTATGACAAGAAACTACATTTTTAGACGCGTAATCAAAGTCGTGAAACTCAGAAAATATTTCTTCTATGGAGGGCTTCTCTAATTCTTTACCTTCTTCGCCCACAACTACCTTAAATTCACTAATAACTTTATCACCTCCACCAATATAAGGAGGAAGCTGATTTTCATCCCACCCTGAGAGACGCAGTGCAATTCCATAAGTTTCGTCGTCAACTTTTCTCCATTCTCCCTCCCCTAAAAACTCTCCTGCTTCATAGCTGAGGGTGTAACTCTCACCTGCGACATTTGTTCCTCTTGCAATCTGAATCTTGGTCTCTGGGTTCACAGGCCCATGTTCCATCGGTGCCCCTGCATATATCTTGTGTCTAATGAAGGTCTGCTCACCTTGATTATCTATCTTTACAAAGTCATCATAGGATTCACCTTCTATTTCATAAGTGAGAGTGTAGCCATTGCCAAAATCCTTATTCCATTCGGCTTGGCTATATTTTTTGCATATTTCTTTTTTTTCTCCTTCTACAACATAATATAGTTTTTCTTCTACAGGAAGGGTAAGGATTCTCTTCCCATGTTCATCAAATTGATCAAATCTTGTTTCGTAATGAATCTCCTCTCCTTCTTCTGTGGCAAAGGATTGGACAAGATAACCGTCTGCTTGTGAGAGTTTATCATCCTTGCAGACAATACGCGCTTCGCCCTCAAGTGTCTCCCACTGTTTTTTTCCATCAAAGTCCTCAAATTCTATTAAGCGAGGCACATCGCGATAAACGGGATTACCTTCATCATCTACAGACACCTTGTCATAAATCCGCTTGTAGGTTTGCGAAGAAATCTCCCCTTTCTTATCCCCAATATTTACGCTAAAAACTACGGTTTGTTCTTTATCCCCATTCTCTACTCTGGTGGACTGGTTGTAATTATCCAAGCTACCATCTTCTAATTTAAAACTTTCGGTTATTATATAACCGTTAACCTCGCCATTAACATCTGTTGTGGGTTCCTGTGCAAGTTCTATACCAATCAATTCCCCTTCTTTCTCAGGATGGGGAAGATTGAATGTGGTTATCTGACTGCCTTCTTCTTTTCCGGGTTTAATAGTAACATCCATATCCTTACCATCA
>DAOWKH010000079.1 GCA_030639955.1 Candidatus Omnitrophota bacterium
ACCAATGTTCGCTCAAAACGTAAAAATCCTGTTTGAAAATTTAAGTGAGTGAAGCGAAATCTCACGCACTTATTTAACTGATTATGGGGAGTTTATCTGTTCGTAGAGGGTTTTATAAAAATTTTAAAAAGAACTTGACAAAGGGAGAGGGATGTGGTATATTTAGAATAAATAGAGATTGGAAGAATTCCAAAGTAGAGCTTCGTAGAAATATGTCCCGACCTAACGTCGGGACGAAATATGCTCACTACGTTCACGAAATAAAATGAAGAAATTAAAGAAAATTTGGTTGCTAACAATAGCTATTGCTTTCTTATTGAATAGTATCCCTTATCCTGCTTATGCGATGAGGATGCTGGCGGGAGAGAGTCTTTTTAAAACCGAAAAAGAAATAGAACAAATTATAGATTTAGCAGGAAGGGTTGGGCAAAGTACCAATGAAGTAAAGGAAATAGTAGATAGTTACATTGAAATGATTAAGTTAGGAGAAGCGCCGCCGTGGATAGCAGAGAATTACCGCCCTGGATATTTATTAATAAAAGATGCGCTAAAAGGTGGTGATTCCAAAAAAGGCAAGATTAAACAGGCAAAAGAGCACCTATACAAAACTACCACTGATTCCTTAATTAGGCAAAGGGTTGAATTTTTGCTTGCTATTTTAGAAGAACATCCCCAGGCAGAAGAGTTGACTCTTTTACAGTTTGAGGGAATTGCACACTGTCTCGTAAGGGATTATTCTGGAGATCCCAATGCATATCGAGAGTATAAAAGCAAGTTAAATAGTGTATACTCAGAAATTTACCCTGATTTTAGGGATAAAATTTTGGCAATTGCAGATGACAAGAAACGACTTGAAACAGCGATGATATATGCCGGAATAGCAAATCTCATTGACCCATCACACTCTGAGGCACTAAAAAAAACAGCCAGTGATTTGGGTTTAGAAATTGATGTTTCAGGAGAAATCTCTGTCGACCAATTGATAAAATTAGTGGAAGAGATTTATCAAAACATAGAAAAAGAAAAATATCTTATTGGAGAAGAGGACTTTGAACAATTCTTCAATTATATCAAAAAATATCCCAAAGGACTTTTAGTTTATTTTCTTGATAACCATGGCGAAATAATCCTTGATCAATTAGTTATTGGAGACCTATTGGAAGCAGGGCATAGCGTAGCGGTTGTTGCCAGAGGAGAGGTAATAAGAGATGATGTTACCGTAGATGAGGCAAAAGAGATTATAGGAAGGAACGAGCATCTCAAGAGATATTTAGATTCGGGCAAGCTTCAGATAATAACTGATGGTTCTTATCTATTAGGAGCAGATCTAACACAATCTTCCAAGCACCCTGAATTTCTTAATGCTTGGAAAGACGCTGTTGCTTATATTGCTAAAGGAGCAGGAAATTGGCATACTTTGTTAGGTCAGCAAGTATCTCTTCCCGGGTTATATATCAGAATGATGAAGGGTTCTGCCAACGCTTATGCAAGAATTAGTCAGATAAAAGGTGAATCCTTTATTCAGAGGTCAAGTTATGAATTGGCGTTTGTACACCAACCAAATGCACGAGAAAAATCTCTTACGAGATTAAACATCGATAAGTTTATCATTACTACTGCTCACCAAATAATGGAAGGAGAACTTGGGAATGAGAAAATAGAGTTAAGATTAGAAGCAGCAAGAACTCTAAAGAAATTAGAGAAATTTGAAGAGATTAAATTATCTGCCCGTATCGAAGCCGACCTTCATACCCATACCCATCATTCTGATGGTAACCAGACGCCCGCTGCCTTAGTATATGAAGCCTATAGAAGAGGTTTAAAAGCTATAGCCGTTACTGATCATGATTCGTTTGAGGGAGTAATTGAAGCAATTAAGGCGGGTAGGATTTTTGGTGTGGAGATTATGCCGGGAATTGAGTTAAGCACTGACCAGAAAGGAGTTGAAATATTGGTTTATTTTCCTGATATAGATAAATTTATCAATGACTATAAGAGTGGAAAGCTTAATAAACGGATAGATGTTGTTACTCAGGCTAAAAAGAGACGTATGGAAACGATGATAGAGAGGATTCCTGAGGTTGGGGACTTTAGGCACAAAGGAATAGCTCTCACTATAGAGGAGCTCAAAAAGTTATCTCGTTCCAGACAACCGGTCAATCTTGGCACCTTAAGTATGGTTCTTTGGAATAAATACAAAAGTGAGTTTGCTGATTTAGGCTGCAAGAATTCCGGAGAGGTGCATAACAAGTATACAATTCCTTATCTTTTAACGTCTCTTGAAATTAATTTGGATATGAGCCCTGAGGCAGTAGCAAAATCTGCTCAAGAGATGGGCGGATTGCCTGTGTTGGCGCATCCCAAGGATATCGAGAATAAAGGCCGGTTGAGTAAGAATGAAATAAAGGAACTTATGTTTAACCTTGCAAGTAAAGGTTTTATTATTGGCGTACAGGTAGACGACTGGCGCAATGCTAATGAAGATACTGAAAGCTATATTGCTATGGTAAATGAGTGCAATAGATTGAATACATCCAATAAATTACAGATGATTTCTGGTTCCGACCACCATGAACTTATTATAAATGGTGGCTATAATTATGAAATAGGCAGAGGTAGAATAGATGAGAAAAATCCAAAAGGTAACCTAAGAGCAGATCTAGGAAGATATAAACAAGTTACTTCATTAAAGAGATTTAAATTATCCAAACTTGATTCCTCCACTCGTTTTAAAACCACAATATTCGAATTAAAACGAAAAGCTCCATACGCCTCTAAACTCAAAGCCTTAGAGAATACGGTAGAAAATGCCCTGCTTAATAACAACCTTCCTATTCATAAAACCCTTATTCTTTATTCAAAGCCGTTATTGGAAAACGCTGGGGTTATAGATTTAAAGGAAACTTTAGAGATTCTTGTTAAGGATGTTGTATTAGACAGGGTTGTTTTATATGCCGAGGATTCAGTGTATAACGATATTTTAGAAGGACTCTTAGAATATATTAAGTCAAAGATAGAAATAATACGACTAACAAAAGAAGAGGTTGCCCCTGATATCAGTGATGAAATAGATGAAATAAAAGAAATTAAACTGCTCATAGATTTTGTTGATAAAGAAAGGGATATCAACCCAGAGGATATTCTCTGCGTTGTCAAGGGAACAACCAAAGAACTATTGGAAGAGCAAGATATTCCAGTGAATATCCCGCCAATAGTAGTATTTGAGAAAGAAGGTCCCTATTCAATCGCCGAAGCCATTAATAGATTAGTAACCAATAAAGAAATGTTTATAATCCTAACACCCATAGAAACTACTTCAGATATTCAAGAAGAACTTGAAAAATACCAAGAAACTCTTGAGGTGCTTACCGGGGTATAATCCTTTCAGACAAATCCCTGCTTAAATTATAAAAAAGGCAGTTAGGAACTTGGCCATTTGGCTTAAGTCAAAACTGCCTTTTTTATTTAGGATACCTTATAGATTTTTTGATAGAATTCTCTAAAGGCGGGAAGGTGGGAAAGGAAGTTTAAGCCAAGGAGTCCATCAACCGGGCTTTGAGAGGGTAGGTCATGGCAGACAACAGTTAGATTTTTAACTTCTTTGCCAAAGCACTTAAAGGAAGCAAGAGTAATTAAGGAGACATATTCTGTTCCACTTGCGGTAAAAATCTCTATTTTCCTGCGAGCAGATGAAGGATTATAGCCAATTTTAATAGCTTTTCTAACAGGAATCATTGTGTAGGAGGCTCCTGTGTCTAAAGCCATTCTGAGAGTCTTAACACCTTTAGGGCCTTTAATTTGAGCGTAAACAGCAATGATATCAGGAATAGTAAAAAGTTTTTTAGGCATAGCCATAATAATTAAAATGCTGCTGCATATCCTTTAGGAAGCTTGTCTTCAGAATAAAGAGTTAAGGTGTTCCCCCGGCATTTCATTTCCTCTTCATAAATCTCATCTCGCTGGGAGCTGTGGGCAATAAGTTTACCAGAAATAGGGATAGTAGTAGATTCATCCATTTTATCAATAGTAATAAGAAGCCATTCATTTTGATATCTTTTTTTAATTGTCTCAATTTTTTGTGAAGACATAATTCATCACCTCAGTATCTAAAATAGCATAATTAAAGTAAAAAGTCAATAGCGGGCTAACGCCAAACCTTACGGTAACGAGGCAATCTTGACTTTTAGAAGGGGATAGGATAAAATAATATCAAATATCCCCGCCAGAGGCGGGTCCGCCTTCGGCGGAAAATATCAAAAATAACAATGCAAAACTTGCTTAAAAGACGAAAGATATTATTATCCACCATCCTTCTTCTTTTCCTCCTCAAAGCCGATTTTTGCTTCTCTTTTCCCGCGGATGTGAAGCCAATCTGTAATAGAAAATACTTTTCACAGGTCCATTCGCTTATTTCCGAAGCAAAGCAGTCAATCTATATCGTTCTTTACATAGCGCGTTATTATCAAAAATACCCCGATAGTTCTTCTAATAAATTAATTAAGAATTTAATCTCGGCGGCTAAACGGGGTGTAGATGTAAGGGTAATCCTTGACCAGTCGGACTGGAATGAGAAGAATACAGCCGAGAATAGAGCCACAGCTAAGGTTCTAAATGAAGGCGGCGTAAAGGTTTGGCTGGACGATTTTAAAAAAACGAGCCATAATAAGTTAATCATTATTGATGGGAGATATGTAGTTATCGGCAGCACAAATTGGTCTTATTATGCCCTGGATAAAAATAACGAATCTTCGGTTTTGATTGATTCCCCAGAAGTGGCAGATTCATTTAAAAAATATTTTGAGAAAGTAAAAACAAAATCCGAGCAATTTAACCCCCAAGCCGTTAAAAAGCCAAGTTGGGGAAAGAGGATAAAGAGATTGTTTATTGAGGAGAGATGAGATGAATACCTTGATTATCATTTTAATTGTTAGTGTAGTTGCTTTTTTGATTTTTAAGATGACTGCTCAGATGAATAGCCAGCTAAATACCATAACCGAGCAGGTAAATCAGCGGCTTAAGGAGAATGCCGAGGTTCTTCAACAAACCAACAAGAATATCGGCGAGAGATTGGATAAAGCCGCGGCCGTAATTGCTCCCATACAGAACAGGTTAGGGGAATTAAAAGAGGCGAGCAATAAGATGTATGAAGTAGGCAGGGATATTTCTCGTTTGGAGAACCTTTTAAAAGCCCCCAAGTTTCGCGGAGAAATCGGCGAGTTTTTATTAGAAAATCTACTTTCTCAAATCCTTCCGCGGGATCATTTTACTCTCCAGCATAGTTTTAAAAACGGAATGCAGGTGGATGCGGTAATTCGTTTAGGGGAAAAATTAGTGCCGGTGGATTCCAAGTTTCCCTTAGAGAATTTTAAAAAGATGATTGAGGAAGAAAAGGAAGAAGAAAGGAAAAAGCTGCATAAGGAGTTTGGCCGCGATGTAAAAAAGCATATTGACGCCGTAGCAGATAAGTATATTCTCCCCGACGAAGGGACCTATGATTTTGCCCTGCTTTATATCCCGGCCGAGAATGTCTATTATGAAACGATAATCAAAGAGGATAAAGCAAATATTTGTTCTTATGCCCTCTCCAAAAAGATAATTCTTGTTTCACCGAATAGTTTTTTTGCCTATTTGATGGTTATTGTCCATGGACTGCATGGGATGCAGATAGAGAAGAATGCAGAAAAGATTATCTCTAATTTAGGCCGTTTAAATCAGGATTTGGCAAAGTTTAGCGAGGATTTTGTTTTGGTCGGCAAACACCTTTCTAACACCAGAAATAAATACGAGGACGCCGAGAGAAAATTAACTCGCTTTAGCGATAAGCTAATCGGAGTGAGTCAGGAGAGAAAGGAGTTGGAATTATTTAATGAATAAGGTATTAGAGGGGTTAAATAAGGAACAGAAAGAGGCAGTGCTCTTTGACAACAAACCCTTGTTGATTATCGCCGGGGCAGGCACAGGTAAGACCAGCGTAATTACCCGCAAAATTGCCTACTTGATTTCTACCAAAAAAGCAAAACCCTCGGAGATTTTAGCCCTCACCTTCACCGATAAAGCGGCCGCCGAGATGGAGCAACGGGTTGATCTCTTGATTCCCTATGGCTATGCTGATGTTTTAATCAGCACCTTTCATTCCTTTGGCGATGAGCTCTTGAGAGAGAACGCTTTGCAGTTGGGTCTGACCGCCGATTTTAAGGTCTTGACCAAAGCCGAGCAAATTATCTTTTTTAAAGAGCATCTTTTTGAATTCTCACTTTCTTCTTATCGCCCCTTAGGCAATCCTACCCGCTACATCGAGGCAATCGTCGGTTTATTCAGTCGGGCAAAGGACGAAGATGTGGGTGTAGAGGAGTATTTAAAGTTCGCTGAGCAGTTAGAAAAGGAAGCAAAGAGTGCTGAGGAAAAAGAACTTGCCCAGCGTCAAAAGGAGATTGCTCTTTGTTATCAAAAGTATGAAGAGTTATTATTAAAAAATAACTGCGTGGATTTTGGTAATCAGGTCTATCTGACCTTGAAACTCTTTCGGGAGCATCCGGCTGTTTTAAAGGAGTATCAACAGAAATTTAGATATATTTTGGTAGATGAATTTCAGGATACGAATTATAGCCAGTTTCAATTAGTCAAGCTCTTAAGCGGGAAGCAAAAGAATGTTACTGCTGTTGCTGACGATGACCAGGCAATCTATCGCTTCCGCGGCGCCGCTATTGGTAATATCCTGAATTTTAAAAAGGCATATCCCGGGCTTAAAGAGATAGTTTTAACAAAGAATTACCGCTCAACCCAGAGGATTTTAGACGCCGCCTATCGTTTGATTCAATACAATAATCCCCAGAGATTGGAAACGCAGGAAGGGATCAGTAAAAAATTAATAAGCTCCACGCCGCACGCTCCACGCCGCACGCCAGAAAGAAAAAAGCAGAAGGAGCTTTTTGAGAAAGAAGAAAAACCCGTTTTATCTCCTAACGGGGTAGAACATTTACATTTTGAGACCCTTTCTGATGAAGCCGATAAAGTAGCCGAGATTATCAAAAAGGGCGTTCACTCCCACAAATACACCTACCAGGGCTTCGCTATCTTGGTCCGAAGTAATAACGACGCCACTCCTTTTATTCAGGCATTGAATACGAAAGGGATTCCCTGGAATTTTAGCGGGAATCAGAAATTATATGCCCGTGAGGAGATAAAGAATATTATTGCCTTTTTAAAAATTGTCACCAATCTTTATGACAGCATTAACCTCTATTATCTGGCCAGTTCGGAGATTTATCAGTTAGATACTACCGATTTAACCCACTGCATGAACTACGCCAGTCGCAGGAGGCGGGGGCTTTATGAGGTTTTTAGTTCTCTTTATAAAATTCCGGAGTTGCAGAGTATTAGCACAGAAAGCAAGGCGACTATCGCAAAGATAGTGAAGGATATCCAGCATTATATCAAACTTTCTCGCCAGCAAACCACCGGTAGATTAATATATCTGTTTCTTACGGAAAGCGGCTATATTAATCGTTTAAGCAAATCAGGCAGTCCGGCTGATGAACAAAAGATTGAGAATATTGCCAAGTTTTTTGATATCGTCCGAAACAGCGAACTCCTTTTACAAGAAAACAGGGTGGTTAATTTTGTCAGGCATTTGGATGCCTTGGTAGAGGTGGGCGATGACCCAGCCACAGCCGAGATAGACCCGGATATTCCGGTGGTGAATATTCTGACCATTCATAAAGCAAAGGGATTGGAATTCAGAGTGGTCTTTTTAGTGAGTTTAGTGATGCATAAATTCCCTCTGCCCAACCGCCGCCAGGAGTTTGACCTTCCTGAAGAATTGATAAAGGATATTCTGCCGGAGCACGATTTTCATCTCCAGGAAGAGCGACGGCTGTTTTATGTCGGGATGACCCGGGCAAAGGAAAAGCTCTTTTTGACCAGCGCACGCGATTATGGCGGAAAGAGGGCAAGAAAAGTTAGCCAGTTTGTTTTGGAGGCGCTGGATATGCCCGTAATAAAAGAGGTCTCCAAAACCTCTGCCTTGGAGAAGATTAAACGCAATCTTCCGTCACCGCCGGCCGCGGTTTTAAAAAGGCGTTTCTCTCCTGATGATATTTTAAATCTCAGTTATTTTCAGATAGACGATTATCTCACCTGCCCGTTAAAATATAAATATGTGCACATCTTGCGGGTGCCGATTTTACCTCACCACGCCGTTATCTATGGCCGGGCAATGCATATTGCCGTTGGTTATTATTATCAGAAAAAGATGCAAAAAAGAAAGCTCACTAAAGAAGAGTTACTTCGTCATTTTGACTCTGCTTTTATAAACGAGGGATTTCTCACCCGCGAGCATGAAGAGTTAAGGCGCGAGGAGGGGAAAAAAGCCCTATCTTTATTTTTTGATAACGAGGAACAAAGCAAGAAACTGCCGGCTTATATTGAAAAGAGATTTTCCTTTTTGCTGGATAAAAATAAGATTAGTGGGCGCTGGGATAGGGTAGATGTGGATAAAGATGGAGCGGCGATTATTGATTTTAAATCCTCAAAGGTGCTTAGTCAGGAGCAGGCCGATAAGAGGACAAAAGAGAGCTTGCAACTTTCTATCTATGCTTTGGCTTATAAAAATATATTTGGCAAAATTCCCGACCGGGTCGGACTCTATTTTTTAGAAGCAGGATTATTGGGTGCATATTCGCACAGTGAGGGTGATTTAGAGAAGACGCTTGAAAAGATTAAGCAGGCGAGTGAAGGGATTCGGGCCGGCGATTTTGCGGCAAGACCAGGTTATTTTGCCTGCCAGTTTTGCGCCTACCGGGGAATATGCCCGCAGGGGAATAAATAAGCAGGGTTTTATGGAGAATATAAGTTCGCGTTATCAACCAAAAGAAGCTGAAGAGAAACGGTATAAACATTGGGAAAAGCAGGGTTATTTTACACCTAAAATAGACATAAAGAAGAAGCCCTATGTGATTGTCATTCCTCCACCCAATGTTACCGGCGTTTTGCATATGGGGCACGCCCTGAATAATGTTTTACAAGATGTTCTAATCCGCTGGAAGAGAATGCAGGGTATTCCTACGCTTTGGCTGCCGGGGACAGACCACGCCGGTATTGCTACCCAGAATGTAGTAGAAAAAATGCTTTCTAAGAAAGGGATAAAAAGACAGGATTTAGGAAGAGAAAAATTTATCAAGGAAGTATGGAGATGGAAAGAGGAGCATGGTTCTACAATTATCAATCAGTTGAAGAAATTAGGCTGTTCCTGCGATTGGTCTAGAGAAAGATTTACAATGGATGAGGGACTGTCTGATGCTGTAGAGGAGGTTTTTATAAGATTGTATCAAGAGGGGCTTATCTATCGGGGGAATTATATTGTTAACTGGTGCCCGCGTTGTCAGACGGCTTTGAGCGACGAAGAAGCGCCGCATAAAGAAGTTCAGGGAAACCTCTACTATATAAAGTATCCAATCAAATCGGTTATCGGTTCTCGGTTATCGGTTCTCGGCCGAACACCGAACACCGAACACCGAACACCGAATTTTGTAGTAGTAGCCACCACCAGACCGGAGACGATGCTAGGAGATACAGCGGTAGCCGTTCATCCGAAAGATAAAAGATATAAAAACCTTATCGGCAGAAAGTTAATCCTTCCGATATTAAATAGAGAAATTCCGGTTATCAGCGATACAGTCGTTGAGTCGGATTTTGGCAGCGGAGCAGTAAAAATTACTCCTTCTCACGACCCTAACGACTTTGAAATTGCTCGGCGGCAAAGTATAGAGGGTATTTTAGTGATGAACCCCGATGGCACAATGAATGAAAATGCCGGGCAGTATAAAGGAAAAGACAGATTTGAATGCCGTAAAGCAATACTTAAGGATTTAAAAATGCAAGGGCTTTTATTGAAGACAGAGGCGCATCAGCATTCGGTAGGTCATTGCTACCGTTGTCATACGATGATAGAACCCTATCTTTCTCGCCAGTGGTTTGTAAGGATGAAGCCGTTGGCGAAGAAGGCGATTGAAGTGGTAAAGAAAGGAGAAATAAAGTTTTATCCGCAGCGCTGGACAAAGGTCTATCTGAACTGGATGGAAAATATAAGGGATTGGTGTATTTCAAGACAGATATGGTGGGGACACCGACTGCCAGTTTTTTACTGTAGAAAATGTCAGGGAGGAGGGAATTCGGTTATCGGTTATCGGTTATCGCCGAACACCGAACACCGAACACCGAACACCGACAAGGGAATTATTGTGGCTAAGACAAAGCCGGAGAAATGTCCTATTTGTGGGTCAAGTGAGATTTATCAGGATGAGGATGTTCTGGACACCTGGTTTTCCTCCTGGCTCTGGCCATTTTCTACACTCGGATGGCCAGAAAAAAAATCAAAAATCAAAAATCAAAAATCAAAAATAAAGAGCGACTTAAACTATTTTTATCCTACTTCCACATTGGTCACGGCGCCGGAGATTATCTTCTTCTGGGTTGCCCGAATGATTATGGCCGGGATGAAATTTATGGGCAAGATCCCCTTCAAGGATGTCTATATTCATGGCACGGTAAGGGATGATTTGGGCAAGAAGATGTCCAAATCTTTGGGTAATGCCATCGACCCGTTAGAGGTTATAAAAGAAGTTGGTACTGATGCCCTGCGTTTTAGCATTGTTTTTATTGCCGCAACCGGCCAGGATGTTTTTCTTTCTAAACAGAAATTTGCCGTAGGAAGAAATTTCGCTAATAAGCTCTGGAATGCCTCCCGCTACATACTTGCACTCCCGGAGTGCAAGTGGGGGTCTGTGACCAACGAAGACCTGGGACTCAAAGAAAGATGGATTTTGAGCCGCCTTAACCAGACAGTCAAAGAGGTAAATAGGTCTTTAGAGAATTATAGATTTCAGGAGGCAGAAAGTAAGATTTATGAATTTTTCTGGCATCAATTCTGCGATTGGTATATTGAATTGGCAAAACCAGTTCAAAACAGTCAACAGTCAACAGTCCCCGCCGAAGGCGGGTCCGCCTTCGGCGGAAAAAATCAAAAATTAAAAAATAGAGAAAAAAATGCTTCAGTTACTACAGCAGCAATGCTTTACCACATTTTAGAAACTTCAATGCGTTTAGTGCATCCGTTTATGCCTTTTATCAGTGAAGAAATCTGGCAGAGAATAAACAATATCAAAAATCAAAAATCAAATATCAAAAACACAAATCAAATATCAAAAATCAAAAATAAAGAATTAGGAAAAAGAAGCATTATGGTGGCTGAATGGCCCAAGGCAGAGGAGAGATTGATTGATAAAAAAGCCGAAGAAGATATGGAACTGCTTATTGAGATAATTCAGGCAATCCGAAATCTATTAGCGGAGTTGAATATTAAAAATCTTGAAGAAGTTAGTTTAATTCTGATTCATTTTCCCAAGAGATTAGAGAAATATTCTAATTACCTTTCTCGATTAACCCGTATAGAAAATATCAGTTACCAGAGCAAAAAGCCGACAAAGGCAATATCAACAGTGGTTCAGAAGACCGAAATATATCTTGTCTTAAAGGACATTGACCTTTCCAAGGGGAAAAAGCGTTTGACAAAGAAAATAGAGGAATTGAATAAAGAATTAGAACGCGTCTCTCAAAAATTAAAAAACAAGGACTTTTTGCAAAAGGCGCCGAGAGAGGTTGTTCAGAAGACAAAAGAGACAAAGGAGAAATTAAAGCAAGAAAGGGAGAAAATTTTAGTTATGCTTAGGGGGATTTAAAAGCATTTGTTTGCAGATTTGGTTGATTTCTGGTAGAATATAGTATGCAAGTGATAAAAATCATAAAAATAGCCCTGAAAGAGGATATTGGCAGAAGGGATATTACTAGCGAGCTTTTAATTCCTCCAAGATTAAAAGGAAAGGCAGTTATCATTGCCAAGGAAGAGGGGATAATTGCCGGGCTTGAAGTTGCGGACAAGGTGTTTAAGACCCTAAATTCCTCTTTACAATTCAGACCTTTTAAAAAGGATGGAGACGTTTTTAAAGAGAATGAGGTAGTTGCCGAAGTAGAAGGATTTTTAAGACCAATATTGACCGCCGAAAGGGTGGCGCTGAATTTTCTGAGCCGCTTATCGGGTATTGCTACCCTTACTGATGAATTTGTAAAAGCGGTTGAGGGCTGTGGAATCAAAATTATGGATACCCGCAAGACCACACCCGGTTTGAGGGACTTGGAAAAATATGCGGTGCGGGTTGGGGGTGGTTTTAATCATCGCTTTGGTCTGGATGAAATGATATTGATTAAGGATAACCACATAGTCGCAAATCGCAAATCGCAAATCGCAAATCGCAAATCAACAGAAACTCCAGATTTGAAAGAGATGATTGAAAGAGTAAGAAAAAAGACAAGAGGAAAAATAGAGATAGAAGTAGAGGTGATTGATTTAGAGGAGTTTAAGCAAGCATTAGAGGGGAAAGCGGATATAATTATGCTTGATAATATGGGTATAGAAAATATAAGAAAGGCAGTAGAGATGAGGAATAAAGTGACGGAGAACTGTTCTCCGTCACTGGAGGTTTCCGGAGGAGTAAGTTTAGAGAATGCAAAGGAGATTGCCCGGACAGGGGTGGAGCGAATTTCTGTCGGGGCGCTTACCAGCAGAAGTGCTTGTGTAGACTTTAGTTTGGAAATAGTATGATTCTTGAATGAAATTTTTATTTTATAAAAAGATTGATTCTACTCAGGATGTGGCTTATAGATTGGCTTTGCGGGGAGAAGGGGAAGGGACGGTGGTGGTTAGCGATTACCAAACTGCCGGCAGAGGGAGATTGGGAAGAAAATGGTTTGCCTCGCCCGGAAAGAGCATTCTTTGTTCTCTTATTCTCCGACCCAATATTTCCGCAGAGCAGGTTTTTTTGATCACCCGCTTAGCTGCTTATGCAGTGAAGCAGGTAATTGAAAAGAAAACAGATTTATCTGTCTATTTCAGGCACCCTAATGACCTGTTGATAAACGGAAAGAAAGTTGCCGGGATGCTTGCCGAGACGCGGCTAAAAGGAGAGAAATTAGAGTTTATTATCTTGGGAATAGGAATTAATGTAAATGCAGGGAAAAAGCAACTCATAGAGGGAGCTACATCTCTTAAACAAGAAACAGGGAAGAGTTTCTCCCGACCGCTACTGTTGAAACAAATATTAAAGAACTTTGAGGAGGCCAGATGTTAATCACAATGTGCAAATCTAAGATTCAGGGAGCGATAGTTACTGAAAAGAAGTTAAATTATGGAGGCAGTATTACTATTGCTGAGGAACTGTTAGATGCCGCTAATATCCTGCCCAATGAAAGAGTGCAGGTGGTTAATTTTAACAATGGAATAAGATTTGAAACCTATGTAATCTTAGGCAGGGAGAATTCGGGGATTTGCCTGAATGGCCCTGCCGCCCGCTTAGGAGAAATTGGGGATAAAATTATTATTATTTCTTATGGGTCGTTTGAAAAAAAAGAACTGACTGATTTTAAACCCAAGATTATCTATGTAAATGAACAGAATAGAATTAAAAATTGAGATTTACCCTGCTACGATATTGAGAAAAAGATGCTTGCCGATAGAAGAGGTCGGCGAGAATGAAATAAACTTGTTAAAAAATATGGCTGAGACAATGTATAGAAATAGAGGCATCGGTTTAGCCGCGCCACAGGTAGGAGTTGATAAACAGATTATTATTGCCGATATCGGCAGAGGATTGATAGAGTTGATCAACCCTCAAATTTTGTCCCTGAAAGGTAAAGAAAAACTGGACGAGAGATGTTTGAGCCTGCCAGGGATCAGCGTGGAGGTAAAAAGGGCAAGAGAGATTATTGTTTCAGGGCTAAATAAGAGAGGAAAGACAGTAGAGACAAGATTAAAGGGTCTGATAGCGAGGGTAATTCAGCATGAAATAGACCATCTAAGAGGCACTCTGATTATTGATTATGTCAATTTTATAAGAAGATTTTTTTTAATCCGCAAAATGAAGCGAATCTAAAACAACCTCTGCCGCGCGTTTACTTGCCCCGGCTGTTCCTAAATTAAGAATTGCCTTTCTTAATTCCCCCTTGGTTTCTTCTATTTTTTGTCTGTTTCTGATTAGTTCTAATGCCTCTTTGGCAATCCTTTGCGGCTTTGCCTTATATTGGATAAATTCGGGAACAATCTTTTTTCCGGCAACAATGTTTATTAAACCGATATAAGGAATCTTGACCAAAAACTTAGCCAGGAGGGCGGTTAAAAAAGAGGTTTTGTAGATAATAAGCATCGGTTTTTGATAGAGAGCGGTCTCCAGCGTAGCTGTTCCTGAACAGACCAATATCAAATCCGCCTCCTGCAGACATCTATTATTTTCAGCAAGAGTAATCGGCAAAGAAAACTTTTTTATTGTCTGTCGAAATCTCTTCTCTTTGACATTGGGTGATTTGGAGATCAGAAAACGCACATTTTTCAAATGAGAAGAAATTATTTTTCCTGTCTTTAGCATTATCGGCAGAATTTTTTGCACCTCTGCTTTTCTTGAGCCAGGGAGCAGAGCGATAGTTAAGGTATCAGAGCGATTGTCTTTTAGGGCTATTTCCGAATCCAGCAGGGGATGGCCGACAAAAACAACCGGCACCTCTGCCTTTTTATAAAGCTCTTCTTCGAATTTAAACAGAACAATCATCTTATCCACTAAAAATACGAGATACCTCTATAGACTTAGGATTCCAATGATCCTCATTACGATGATCCACAAACAAACGAGAATAATCAGCATACCTACTATCTGCACTACTACACCAATTATATCCGAAACACCCCCTTTTTTTTCACGGTAAGTAGCCAAAAATAATAAACCTAGACCAAATGATATATAACCCAAAGCAGTGAGTATTGCCGGGGGGAATGATGCTTGATATTGAGCCTTGAACCAGATATCTGAATCCATTGATGCAAGTTGATCGGCCCAAAAACTCAAAGTATCGCCAAGCCAGTATTGTCCTATCCATGCAACAGCCAGACCCGCAATTACCAAGCAATATCCAATGTTATTCTTGCTGGTTATACTAACCACCTCCTTTTACTATCCCAATGCGTGC
>DAOWKH010000115.1 GCA_030639955.1 Candidatus Omnitrophota bacterium
AAATAAACCGTCTTATATCCGGCTCAGGAATATCTTCCTTTGCCAGAAAGGAAATCGCCAGCAGGAGTAGATTAAATAATCGCCTGTTCCTGTGCTCAGGAAAGGTTAATTCATCTACCAATTCAGAAAAATAATTAGCCGCTCCTAAAGCAAGTAAAGACCTATTTAAACTAACAAAGGAATCTTTTAAATTACACTCACTGATAAAGTGAAGCCCTTTTTTACGAGGATAAAAGATAACCTCAACATAAGTAGGTGACTGGATAGAGGTTTTTCCTTTGAGGATGCCGTTTATCTTTCCAAACTGGTAAGTGTAAAAAGTGATTAGTAAGCTCTTTTCGCGAAAATGCTCTGTTTTAAGAGTAACTGCCTCTGCTTTTTGAATAGCCACTACCCCATTACCCTGAACAAAAAAGTAGCCAACATAAAGTAGATTGATAAAGCAATGATGTCATCTACGGTAGTAACGATTGGACCAGAGGCGAAAGCAGGGTCAATCTTAAAACGTTTAAAGATAAAGGGGACGACTGTGCCTGTAAGAGTAGCCACCAGGATTGCCGCAAATATTGAAATACCCACCACTACCCCTAAAGTCAGCCCCTGCCCTCCTAAAAAAATAGCAATAGTCCCCACCCCCAAGCCACATATCAGTCCGATTAACACTGCAATCTTTATCTCTTTAAATAAAACCTTCCATATCTTGGAGAAATTTATATTGCTGGTGGCTAAACTGCGCACAACCACTGTTGACGACTGTATCCCCACATTACCGGCCATATTCATTATTACCGGAATAAAAAAGACCAGGGCGACTACCTTCTCCAGGGTTAAGCGGAAACTGCGCAATATGGTGCAGGCAAAAATTCCCCCGAATAAAGTAACAATTAGCCAAAATAAACGCCCGCGGGCAATCCTGAATACAGAATTTCCCAACTCCTGCTCATCGCTCCCTACCATATGATAGATATCCTCCTCGGCCTCTTCTTTGATAACATCAATTATGTCATCGGAGGTAATTATTCCTGCTAATTTATTAATATTATTTACTACCGGAATTACAGTCAGGTTATACTTCGCTACTATCTGAGCTACCTTCTCCTGGTCCATGTCAAGCGGAACGCTGATTACCTCTTCATCCATAATTTCCTTTAGCTTCTTTTGCGGGGAGACAATAATCAGATTGTGGGTGGGGAGAACTCCTTTTAGATTTTTCTCGTTATCTACAACATAAATGAAGAAAGTGGGCGGAGCTTTCTGGACGTATTTGCGCAGAGAATCGATTGCCCCGCCGGCGCTAATATTCTCATCCAGGGCAAGAAAATCGGTGGTCATTATCCCGCCGGCGCTCTCCTCAGGGTATTTTAAGAGTTCCTTGACATCTGCTGATTCCTCCTCATCCATCAGCTGGAGAACTTTATCTTGCTTCTCCTGAGAGAGGTCAGCGATAACATCGGCGGCATCATCAGAAGGCATTACATTCAGAATCTTGGATAACTGAGAGCTCCCTAACTCTTCCAATAACTCTGCCTCGCTCAGCGGGTCTAACTCTGCCAGGACCTTTGCCCCTACTTCGGGCTTGAGAGAATCAAAAAAGAGTTTTCGCTTCTCTGGCTCTAAATTTCTCAGGATATCGGCAATATCAGCTGGATGTAATCGGTTCATTCAATAAGCACGCAACTTACGGAACGACAGTGAACGTAAGTTGCTGTGGGCATTGAATCCCCCACCACTTTTCTGCGTTGTTAATCACCCTGAAAAAGTGGTGGGGGATAAATTCAACTAACAAATTTGCATCCCGAAATTCTTCGGGACGCAAATTTGAGTTTCATTTACACGACCCCCCCTGAAATTACTAATTTCATCCCTTCTTCCACAGAAATATCCAGAGGAATTACATCCTCCTCAGGGACTACTAATAAAAAGCCACTGGTGGGATTGGGAGTGGTAGGGATAAAGACATTTACCCCGTTTTTCAAAAAAGGTATTTTATTCTGAATCCTCTTTTGCAGCCGAGAGGTTACAAATCCTACGCAATATAACCCCCTGCGCGGATACTCAATCAGGACCACTCTCTGAAAGATGCGCCTTTTTTCTCCCAAAAAGGCGCTGCTTATCTGCTTGATGGTGATATAAACTTTGCTTATAAAAGGGATTCTGAATAATAATCTCTCCCAGAAAGAAAACAGGCGACGCACCGCTAGATTCTTAGCCGCTAAACCAATCAGGGCGATTAATAGAATTATCAGAAGGAAAAGAAATCCTTTTATTAAGATAAGTAAATGGGGAAATTTTATATCAAGCGCAAAGGGCTGAAGAAAAAGAATGAGCGGCTCCAGAATTAGATTGTTTAATTTCGTTACTGCCCACTTTATGATGATAATAGTAAGCACTGCCGGTAGAAGCACGGCTATGCCGGTAAAAAAGCCATTCCTTAATTTCTTCCACATAATTGTCCTTTTAAATGGCCAATATTTTAATTAACTTAATCGTAAAATAAATTTTCAATTATCAATTTTCAATTATCATTGAATTTTCAATTTTAAAATTTTCAATTGGAAATTAATTAAATGCCCGTCCTCCGCAGTAGCCTGCTACGGAGGATGGAAAAATTAATTGGAAATTAGAAATTAGAAATTGAAAATTTCCCTATTATCTCCTCTTCCCTCTTCTTCATCCTCAAATACTCTTTTCTATTAGTATCATCATAACCCGATAAATGCAGAATTCCATGGGTGAGGTATAAAAAGAGCTCGTCTTCTAAACTACGTTTTAACCCCCTGGCCTTTCTGCCCGCAGTTTCTACGGAAAGGGCAATGTCGCCGATAAATCTTTCCTCCTCGCTTAAATCAAAACATAAAACATCGGTAGTTTGGTCAACTCGGCGATATCTTCTATTAAGTCCTCT
>DAOWKH010000093.1 GCA_030639955.1 Candidatus Omnitrophota bacterium
AATCCCGGCGTCAATTACCCCGTCTTCAACATAGCGGGGAATCTCCTGCGAACGGAATAAAACCACCTCTATTTCCTCATCATCAACAGAAGGGTAATAAGACCTCTCGGACAAAGAGATAAAAAATCCGGCCTTGTTAAAGATATTAAGAGTCGCTTCCTGTAAGCTCCCCTTGGGTAAGCCCAATTTCAGCTTATTCATCTTCCTTCTCCTTTACTTTCGTCTTTGGATTTATTCGCCAAATCCTTCTAATCTTTTTGATAATATCACAACTCTGGCAACCTGTCAATCTTGTGTTCGACTTCCTCTGCAATCTCCTTTTTATCTTTACCCTCAACATCAACCCATTTAATCTCTTTATCCTTCATAAACCATGTAAGTTGATGCTTGACAAAATGGCGGGTATTTTTCTTGATTAAGTCCTTTGTTTCTTCTAAAGAGCATTCTCCGTTTAAATAGGCAATAACCTCTTTATAGCCCAGGGCTTGGGCGGCTGTTTTCCCCATTTTATCCTTTATCCTTTTAACTTCCTCCACTAACCCCTGTTTAAACATCTTTTCTATCCGTTGTTCAACTTGTTGATAGAGTTCAGGACGCGGGCAGATTAAACCAATCTTGATTATCTTGTATTTCTTCTTTATTCCCTCTCTCTGTTGGTTTAATTGAGAAAAAGGAACGCCGGTTTGGAAATAGACCTCGAGCGCTCGCCTGACTCTGCGCAGATTGCGGGGATGAATCTTGGCCGCCGCCTCGGGATCTACTTCAACTAATTTCTTATATAGAGCATCCTTATCCTCGCTGTCTATTTTTGTCTGTGGATTTGTTCTTAAATCTGCCGGGATTTTAAAAATTCCCTTGATTAGCCCATAAATATAAAGCGCACTGCCGCCTACAATCAAAGGGATTTTGCTTTTTTGTTGAATTTGGCTAATCGTCTCTTCGGCTAATTTTACAAACCGGGCAACATTAAACTCCTCATTGGGTTCAATAACATCAATCAAATAATGCGCAACGCCATCGATAATAAGGGGCTGTTTTTTTCGATTCTTACAATTGGAAATTGGAAATTGGAAATTGGAAATTCCCAAATTTTTCAAAGAAAAATTTGGGTGGGCTGTCCCAATATCCATTCCCCGATAAACCTGCATTGAATCGGCAGAAATTATCTCGGCACCAATCTCTTTAGCAAGCAGAATAGATACTTCGGTTTTTCCTACACCCGTAGGCCCAAGGAGAAAAACTACAGGGCTCATTTTTATGGATATATTTTTGGCGAGTAGCCTTCTTTTTCTAAATTTTTCTTTATTGCTTCGGCTTCGGCATGCAAATCAAATCTTCCTACGCGCAGGCGATAAAATTTTTGCCACTCTTTTTCCAGAACAGAGATATAAGCCGGATAGCCCTGCTGGATTAACTGATATTTAACCCCTTGGGCATTATCTCTATTAGTAAAAGCCCCAATCTGCACTGTAAAATAAAACTCTCCTTTCTCTAAAATCCTCTTTGCCTCTTTGGCCTCTAAACTCAAAGGAAACTTCTGAACAAGTTTTGTAAAATAGTATTTTGCCACCCCCCATTCCCCTTTTTTTTGTTTGCATCTTCCTAATTTAAAATATACTATCCCTTTTAATTCTGTGCGCGGAAATCTGCGCAGTGCCTCCCCGAGAACAGAGACGGTTTTATCCCAATTTTCCTGCAAATAATAAGAATTAGCCCATCCTAAATAAAATTTGTTTTTGCTATGGCGGCTTTTAGATAAATTCTTAAAAATTTCCTCAGCTTTTTTATATCTCTTTAATTTAAGGTAAGAAAGCCCGGCAAGATATTTTGCCTCAGCGGCATATTGAGAATAAGGAAACTTTTCTCTTAATCGCCAAGAAGATTTAAGTGCTGCGCTATAGTCACCTTGCAAAAAACTTTTTGTTACTTCTCTAAAATTATCCTTTACTGTGTCAGCGGAAGAGAGCATAGGGCATAGGACATAGGGCAGAGAGAAAAATAAAAAGAATAAAACAATAAGAAAGTGCTTTCTACGTTTTAACATTTTTCCTCCCGAATTTCCTTTTGCAATTCCAACAAAATCTGATTTCTTTCTTTTTTTACTTCAATAGGGACATCGTCTTCAATCTTTGCTGCCGCTGTTCCCGGGCGAGGCGAATACTTGAAGATAAAAGCATTATCAAATTTGACCTCTTGCATCAATTCTTTTGTCTGCTGAAAATCCTCTTCACTCTCGCCGGGGAAGCCGACAATCACATCAGTGGATAATTTACATTCGGGCAGAATTTTTCTTAATTTTTCTATTAAACTTAGATAGCCCTCGCGCCTATATCCCCGTCGCATCAGCTTTAAAATTCTGTTTGAACCTGATTGAAAAGGCAAATGCAAATATTTATCAACTTTAGATAAATCGCGCATCGCCTTAAACAACTCCTCGGAGGCGTCCTTGGGATGGCTGGTGGTGAAACTAATCTTCTCTATTCCATCAATTTTATTTACCTCCTCAAGTAGTTTGACAAAATCATTTTTATAACTATTCACATTCTGTCCCAAAAGCGTTATCTCCCTGCAACCGTTTCCCGCTAACATTCTTACTTCAGTTAAAATATCTTCTATCTTTCTGCTCTTTTCTCTCCCGCGCAGATAAGGAACAACGCAGTAAGAGCAAAAATTATTGCATCCGCTCATTATCAAAACATAGCCCCTGCTCTTCCACCCCACTTGCACGTCGGGGGTGCAAGTAAGGTGAAAATCTTCAAAATCGCGCTCCTCTTTATCTATGGCTAAAATACGAGTTCGGCTGTTTAATTTCTCAATATGCTCAAAGATTTCGGGGAAATTACGCGGACCACAGACAAAATTGACAAAGGGAAATCTTTTAAAGATGTTTCCTTTATGGCTTTGGGCAATACAACCCAGGATGCCAAAAATCAACTCGGGCTTTTTCTCTTTTAATCTCTTTAGCTTTTCTAAATTCCCCCAAAGCCGTTGCTCGGCGTGCTCGCGCACAGAACAGCCATTAAACAAAATTATATCCGCTTCCTCCGGCTGCTCTGTAAATAAATATCCCCTCTGCAAAAACCCGCTCTTGATTACCTCGGAATCGTATTCGTTCATCTGACAACCGAAAGTTTTAATAAAAACTTTCGGTTGTCGCAAGTTTATTAAAATTATTTATACCTCCTCAAAACATTGTCTAATCTGGATCCCTGAACAATACGCTCTTTATCCTCACGTTTTAATCCTTTTATTGTCTTCTCTGCCCTCATAGCAAATCTTTGATTTCTGCAGGCCTTACTCCAAACCAATTTCACCGGCCTTCTATCTCTCGTATACTTCGCACCTCTACCATTATTGTGCAACTGAACACGCTTTTCTACGTTCGGAGTATATCCGGTATAGTAGGTTCCATTAGCACACTCCACGATATAAACAAAAAAGTGGTCGCGTCGAATAAACTTTTTCATTTACGGCTGAATCCTTAATTACCTTAACTTTGGTCTTGGCAGAGGAAGTGTTTTAGTATCTCTTTCGTTTTCTTTGCTTATCTTTTCTCCTCGCGTGAAACTGAGGACGTTGCGGCTGGTTCGAAGAATACTGAGTAAATTTTTCTTTTGTAAACCCGGGGTGTTCTACTATTGGCAAAGTAGTCTTAATAAGTTTTTCAACGTTTCTGACATCCTTGCCTTGCTCAGGTGTCGCAAAAGATATAGCGCGGCCTTCGTGCCCCGCGCGGCCTGTGCGGCCAATACGATGCACATAATTCTCAGTGTCATCCGGGAGATCATAGTTTATAATAAGCTCTATACCTATAACATCGATGCCCCTGGCAGCGACATCAGTGGCAACAAGTATTTTATACTTTCCTGATTTAAAACCATTAAGGGCCTCTTTTCTCTGGGCAAGTGAACGGTTTGAGTGAATCTCAGCAGCTTTGTGGTTTGTTTGCTGTAAGTCGCGGGCAATCTTTTTAGCGCCTATTTTTGTCCGGGAGAAGAT
>DAOWKH010000125.1 GCA_030639955.1 Candidatus Omnitrophota bacterium
ATGATTTTTTCTTAACGCTAAAATCCCCGCCTGCCAATCTGGCGGGCAGGTGCGTCTCGGCAGGCAAAAATCAAACTCACCCGCCTCTGTCCCGAAACGTTTCGGGACATCGGCGGTCTCAAACATGATTTTTGTACTTCCTGCCTCAACTTGATCCGCCTTAGGCGGACCAATGTTCGCTCAAAACGCAAAAATCCTGCTTAATAAATTTCTGTTGAGGAAATTTTGTCGGTAGTAAAAGATTTTGATTTTATTGTTCAAGAGAAATACAGAATTGCTAAAGATAGACCTGGAAGTGGTAACACTAAAAATATTGGTTCTTGCGTCAAAATTTCCGAACTTAAAGATGGTACTGGATCATTTTCAAAAGTAGGTGTGAAAATATTTGATGATTTTTGGATGAATTATATGACAACAGAAATGGCACGAAGCGCAAAATTAAGAAAACCGCCATATGCTAACTTAAAAAAATATTTGAAATATAGAAATATCAAAAATGTGTAGCGTTATAACTAAAACAAAACAAAAGCAATCACAGCTTTTTGACTTACCCGCTAATAAAACTGGTGTTTTGCCGTCAACGCGCTATCAGGGAAGCAAATATAAAATAATCAAATGGATTGATTATTATACAAAGGATTTGAAATTTGATTCTGTATTAGACGCTTTTGGTGGCACTGGTTGTGTCGCTTATATGTTTAAGAAAAATGGCAAGCAAGTTTTTTATAATGACTCTTTGCAATTTAACTATTATGTAGGGCTTGCCATAATTGAAAATTCAAAAATCATTTTAGAAAATGGAGATGTTAGCTTTATCCTAAAAAAACAATCAAAGATTAAATACCCAACTTTTATTTATGGCACTTTCCACGATATTTATTTCACTGATGAGGAAAACAAGTGGCTTGATGTTATCGTAACAAATATAGGCCAGATAAAAAATAAATATAAGCAAGCGTTGGCTTATTATGCTTTATTCCAAGCATGTATAATCAAACGACCATATAACCTATTTCATAGAAAAAATTTATATATTCGAACGGCGGAAGTAGAAAGAAGTTTTGGCAATAAAAAAACATGGGACACTCCTTTTGAAGAACATTTTAGAAAATTCGTAGAAGAAGGAAATAGCGCAGTTTTTGACAATAAAAAGAAAAATAAAGTTTTTTATTCTGATATTTTTAATTTGGATGTTGACGCAGATTTAATTTATATTGATACCCCTTACATTTCTGCAAAGGGTGTGGGTGTAAATTATTTTGATTTCTATCATTTTCTTGAAGGTATTGTTTTTTACAACCAATGGCAGAATTTGATTGATGAAAAATCAAAACATAAAAAAATAAAAAACGGCAAAAATGAATGGTGCAATAAAGACGAAATACACCAAGCATTTGAAAAATTATTTAAAAAATTCAAAGATTCAATCTTGGTTGTTTCTTACCGAGATGATGGCACTCCAATAATAGATGAATTAGTAAAAATGTTAAAAAAATACAAAAAATTCATTGAAGTAAAAAAACTTGACTATAAGTATGTTTTAAGTAATGGAAACTCAAAAGAAGTTTTAATCATCGCTAAATAATTTTCTTAATCCGCCCGTCACCAATTTTGTTGGTCCCCCCGCTGCCGAAAAAAATCGGGTGAAGCCCGAAAGCAGGCGGGTAAAGAGGTAAAAAATGATTCCAGAAGCCGAAATTAAAAAATTGTCTATCAAGACCGATTCCAAGATTGTTTTGTTGGTAATAGATGGATTGGGCGGATTACCCGCCTACGCTGAAGCTTCGGCGGGCAGGCCCGATACAAATGGAAAGACAGAGTTAGAAGCCGCCCACACTCCTAATTTGGATAAACTCGCTCGGAGAGCGGTCTGCGGAGCGACTATCCCGATTTCTTATGGGATTACCCCCGGGAGCGCTCCGGCTCATCTTTCTTTATTCGGCTACGACCCTTTAAAACACGAGATTGGACGGGGGGTTTTAGAGGCATTGGGTATTGGTTTGGAATTGGCTGCTCAAGACCTTGCGGCGAGAGGGAATTTTGCTACGATGGATAAAGAAGGAATAATCATTGACCGTCGGGCAGGCAGAATTTCCGATGAAGAAAATAAAAGAATCTGTGAACTTTTGCAAAATAGGATAAAACAAATAGAGGATGTCCATGTTTTAATTAAACCGGGCAAAGAGCACCGCTTTGTTATTCTTTTTCGCGGCGAGGATTTAAGCGAGGTCAATGATACCGATCCCCAAAAGACAGGCGAGAGGACTCGAAAAATAGAGGTTAGCAGAGCCGGGCAAGAGAAATCGGCGCGGATAGTCAACGAATTTGTCCATTTAGCCAATGAGATTTTGAAAGATGAGCCAAAGGCAAATACTGTTTTGTTGAGAGGGATTTGCAAATACCCCGCAATTCCTTCAATGAAGGAGTTATTTAAATTAAAACCCGCAGCTATTGCTACTTATCCGATGTATTGTGGTTTAGCGAGATTAGTAGGAATGGAGATTTTGGATAGCGGGCTTACGATAGAAGATGAATTTAGGGCTTTGAAAAAAAATTTTTCGGCTTATGATTTTTTTTACCTCCACATCAAAAAGACAGATAGCTATGGTGAGGATGGAAATAGAAAGAATAAAATAAAGATAATCGAAGAAGTTGACAGATTTATTCTTCAGTTATTAGAATTAAATCCTGATGTATTGGCAATTACCGCCGACCATTCTACCCCTGCTCTCTTAAAAGGACACTCCTGGCATCCCAATCCCTTCCTGCTCTATTCTAAATTCATCCGTGTTGATGGACTGAAAAAATTTAGCGAAAGAGAATGCGTTAAAGGGGGATTAGGTATATTTTCGGCTACAGAGGCAATGCCTCTGATGCTCGCCAATGCTTTGAAGCTGAGGAAGTGGGGGGCGTAACTAAGGAGTTTTGCATTTCTTGCTCTCGTGGTTTTTTCTTAACGCTAAAATCTGCGTCTCGGCAGGCAAAAATCAAACTCGCCCGCCTCTGTCCCGAAACGGTTCGGGACTTCAGCGGTCTCAGACATGATTTTTGTACTTCCTGCCTCAACTTGATTTTAGCTAAAAAAACCAATGTTCGCTCAAAACGCAAAACTCCTTTTGTAAGGTGGAAAACACACGACTAAGAATTGGTGTCTTAATGGGTGGTGACTCCGCTGAAAGAGAGGTTTCCCTGTGTTCCGGAGAAGCGATTTATAAAGCGCTAAAAGGGGAAAGGTACTGGGTAAAAAAGATAAAAATAGACAAAGGACAAAGGGCAAATGCAATAAATAAAGAAAAAATCGTTGCCCAAATTAAAGAGAGTGGGATTAACTTTGCTTTTATTGCCCTGCACGGGGGATTTGGCGAGAATGGTGGAATGCAAGCACTGTTAGAGGAGCTGAATATTGCCTATAGCGGCTCAGGGATTTTGGCTAGCCAGCGGGCAATGAGTAAGATTCTTTCCAAAAATATTTTTCAACAAAATAAAATTCCCATTCCTAAATATGAAATTTTGAAAGACGGATTTTCCAGAGAAGACCTTGATTCAGCTGTTAAAAAATTAGGGTTTCCTCTGGTAGTAAAGCCGACCTCGCAGGGCTCAAGCATTGGTGTTTCTATTGTAGATAATGAAGGAGAATTAGAAGAAAAAATAAAATTTGCTTTGCAATACAGTGAAGAGATTATCGTTGAGAAATACATAAAAGGGAAGGAGATTGCAGTGGGAATATTGGAGCAAAAGGCATTAGTTCCCATTTTGTTAGTTCCCGAAAATAAATTTTATGATTACTCTGCAAAGTATGAACCGGGAATAACCGAATACCTTGTTCCTGCTCCTTTAGACAAAGAGATTTCTGCAGAGGTTCAAAAAACAGCCCTCAACGCCTACCTTACTCTGGGTTGTTCAATATTTGCGCGCGTAGATTTGATGTTAAATAAAAAGAATCAATGTTTTGTATTGGAGGTAAATACTATTCCCGGTTTTACCGAAACCAGCCTTCTTCCAAAAGCGGCTAAGGCAGAAGGGATGGGTTTTGCAGAACTGTGCAGGAAGATAGTGGAGTTGTCGTTATGAGAAAGGGTCTTCTGAAAATCTTTTTAATCGTTATTATAACTTTTGCAGCAATTTTCTTCTTTACCAAGAGCGTCAAATCTTTCTTGAATAGCCATCCTCGTTTTAAGATAAAGAAGATAGAAATACGCCGCACGCTGCACGCCGCACGCTGCACGCCAGAAGAGATAAAAGAAATATTGAATATAGATGAGCAAACCAGTATATTTTCTTTGAACCTAAAGGAGGCCTCGCGGAGATTAGAGGAGAAACCAGAGATTAAGAGGGCAATTGTTATTCGTCAGTTCCCTGACAAATTAATTATTCAATTAGAAGAAAGAAGGGCAGTAGCCCAAGTAGGAGCTAAGAGATACTTTTTAGTAGATGAGCAGGGGGTAATCCTGCCCGAGCCCAGGAATTTCCCCTTTGCTGATTTCCCGTTGATAGAAGGAATAAAATTTCAGCTGAGCGAGCTCAAGATAGGCAGAAAATATATCTCCCAAAATCTAAATAGCGGCTTATCCCTGATCAAATTTCTTTCATCTAGAAAAAATTCTCTAACGGGGTTTAAGGTTAAAAAAGTCAATGTCAAAGATATTAAAAATATCCTCATTTTTTTACAAGTGAACAGTCGAGATTTGCCGGCTTGGTCAGGAAAGACACTTTTAATAAAGATAAGAGATGTTCCTCATGAGGCCGAGCAAAGAAATAGTTTAGCAAAGAAAATTCGGCTTTTGCCTAAGGTTCTATCTCTGCATCGCCCTCAGGATGTGAGCTATATTGATTTGAGATTTAGAGATATAATGGTGGGAAGGAAATGAGATTAATTGCGGGGCTGGACATCGGAAGCAATAAGATCAGTTTGGTTATTGGTAAAATAAATGATCAGAGAGAACTGGAGATAGTTGATTTTCAAAAGGTAGATTCAAAAGGGGTTCGCAATGGAATAATAGTAGATTTAACCAAGGTAGTTAATTCTATTCTAAATCTCAAACAAAATTTGGCGGTTAAGAAAATAAACTCTGTGTTTGCAACTATAAATGGGAAAGATATAAAAAGCCATTTTAATCGCGCCGCACTTAATCTTTCTCCCCGCGGAGAGGAGATTCGCCAGAGTCATTTAGATAAATTGCTCAAGAAAGCCAGTTCTATTGGTTTGCCTTTGAATCGCCAGATTATCTACCGCCTTCCCTTAGAGTATATTGTTGACGGAGAAGGGGAGATAGGCAATCCTTTGAGGATGACCGCTAACCGCATAGAGGTCCGATTGCATATTATTAGCGCCAAAATAGGAGAGATAGAGAATTTAAGCAAGAGCATAAATTATTCTAATTGGGAAATTGAGGGGATGATTCCAGTGCCCCTTGCCTGTCAATGCGCATTAGAGCAAGATAGCCATAATCTTCTATTAGATATAGGCAGTCAGACGATTAACGCCGGGTTTTCTTCAAATAATATTTTAAACTTCTGCCGCTCCTTTTTATATAGAAATGAACTCACTAAATGTTTAGCAGAGATAAAAGGAGTAACAGAAAAAATGGATGATTATGCTCGGATAGATAAGATAGTCATCAGCGGCGGCGGTTCATTAACAGATGGTTTAATAGAGAAAATAGAAGAAATATTTGAGAAACCAACCAAGATAGGTGTCCCTCCTGTGCGTTTACAGAAAAATAGCCCTGATTTGGAGGAAAAAGAGATTGTTGATAACCCTGTATATACTGCAGCAATAGGATTGGTTAAATACGGTTTAGAAAAGAGAAAGGAAAAAGCAGAAGCCAAAGGGCTTGTTAAGAGGATAAAGAGGTGGATGGAAGGGTACTTTTAAAAGACAATTTTCAATTTCCAATTTCTAATTTTCAATCAATTTTTCCATCCTCCGTAGCAGTAATCTGCTACTGCGGAGGACGGGCATTTAACCAAAACTTTAGCTATCATTTCTCAATTAGTAAGAGCAGGCACAAGTCCAGGAGCGAATTACTGTGAAGCAACTGGTGCGAGCTCAAAGAAGGATTTTAAGAACAAAATACACACTTGCAAGAAGGAAATCCAGGAAACAAAGTATTGGTTAAGAATGCTGACTAAGGCCTATCCAGAAGTTAAAGAAGAAGCAAAGAAGTTATGGCAGGAAGCACAAGAATTAACCCTGATATTTACGAAGATTATTTCTACAATGGAGAAGAAGTAATTGAAAACTGAAAATTTTAGACTTGAAAATTCAATGGAAATTGATAATTGATAATTGAAAATTTATCTCACTTATTGGTCATTGCTTAGGTTAATTAGGTCAATTAGGAATTAGACATTGTGGGGCTTGTTTTTCCCCCTAAAATATGGTATATTTATAGTAGAGGCTGATACCCGAAAAGGCAATTCCCCGACGTGTCCGCCGTAGCCTTGGCGAAGGCGGAAGCTTTAACGTAGGGGGAACGCAAAGCTACGGAGTCGCCAATTATGACGAAAAAGCCGAGCTACCGAGAAAGCAGTTTTGCAAGATTTCTTGCATATTCTTAGTAGTTCGGTTTTTTATTTATGTGCTTAATAACAAGTTTTAAAAAGGTATAAAAGAAATGCTTGACAAAGAGTTAGAAAAGTGGTAAAATTAAAATGCTAAAAAAGACAGATATGAAAAAGAAAAAAGACAACAATTTGGAAGAAAGTGAACCTGTAAAAACAGAGATGTCTGCAAACGAGACATCTCTGTTTTTTTTAAGGGCAGAAACCAAAAAAAGAATAAAGAGAATTATTCGCAAGTCCATCTGCCTAACAATTATCTTTACTTTCTTAGTTGAAAACATTTCTTTTTCCAATCCGGATATATTTAGCGGAAAGTGGAGATTAAGAAGGCGTCCGCCTGAAGCGTCCGCCTCTTCTTTAACGCAGCCAGTAATAGCAAAAGTCATAAATGTTAGTTTTGATGATTCGGAGTTACTTACCTCAGTGCTTAATCCAACTCGCGAGCTTACTGATGAAGAAAAAAAAGCTGCCGAAGCAGTAGAAAAAATTAAAGAGTTTCTCGAAGAATTTGCCATCCAAAAAGATGGCAATTTTTATTTTGATAGTCCAGAAAAAATAGAAACTTACAATCAGTTGCTTGAAGTATATAATGCCGCAGTTGAAGAATATAACGAAGCCAAAGAAGAAGGCAAGCCAGAATTAGAAGAGATTCCAGCGATTGAACTTCCAATAATGAGTGAGGCGAAACCTCGCTCAAAGAGTATGAAGGAGGTTTCGCCTCGCTCAAAGAGTACCCGAGGCACAAAGGTATTTTCGCCTTACAAGCCCCTTCCTCCTCCGCCAGTCCCTTCTGTTCCTGAACAGGAAAAACAAATACCTTCCTCGGAAGCAGAACAAGACCCTCGATATAAGGATGTCATCAAAAATGGTATTGAGATGAAGATGATTACCGATGACGATGGTAGTAAACTCTACTATGCCCAGGATGGAGATACTTATAAACTCTGCATAAGAGAAGACACTGAAGGCGGAGTTACCGAATGGTTACCTCACAAGATAACCTATGAAAAAGGAGACGAATATCACGAATACGACATAGACGGCAATCCGGTGAGGAGTGATACCCCTGAATATACCCTTGAGCGTGATGCTTTGACCGGAGAATATACTGTCTTTGATAAAGAAAGCGAAAAAACCACAACTTATGATGAAGAAGATAGGGTTGTCAAAGATTCAAAAGACATCCCCTACACCTATAGCGAAGATGATCCCACTGTAGGTGTCGCCCCAGACGGCTCTAAGATTCTCTACAAGGAAGACGAAGAAGGAAAGTTCATTTATGACGGCAGTGTCGCTGATGATGGCACTACTTGGGATGCAAAAGGCAGACTTGCTAAGAATTCCAATGGTATACCCTACACCTACAGCGAAGATAATCCTACCATTGGTACTGGCTCAGACGGCTCCCAACTCACCTACAGTAAAGATGAAGATGGAAATTATAACCTAATCAGCACGAAAGACAAAGACGGCGACATTACCAATTTTGCTAAAGATAACCGGATAACCTCCACTGTTAAGGATGGGGTAACTGTAGAATACACCTATGATGAAAGTGGCTTAGGCACAGGAGATAAACCCGGTTACTGTATTCAATATGATGAAGAGGGAAATATTATATACCAGGAAACCCTGGATTATAAAGCAGATTACACAAATAATACTTACTATGACAAAGAAAGTGGGAATACCTACAACTTAGACAGCCTTGATTCAGACCATCCTATTCTGCTCAAAGACAAGGATGGAATTACATACACTCGCAAGAAAGAAGGCGGTTATTGGATAGACGAAGGCAGCGATGGCCGCAAAATAATCTATGGAGATAACTGGACAAAACATGTTGACTCGCCGGGAATAGAAGATGGAGGAGTATGGACATACTTTGACAATGGAACAACTACATTTGAGGGATATGATGGATTATCTCGTCGGGAATATGACAAAGACGGAGAACTTATAAAGGGTATATTTATTATTCCTCCTAAAACAGAGGAAATTATCGAAGAAGCCGAAGATGTTCTTGAAGAAGAAATACCCGAGTTATTAGAATCTGAATATCAACCTGTTAAGATACCTGAAGGAATATTTGGCTATAACACCATTAATGAATTCCTTGCCGCTGTTAAGGTAAAATTAGATACAGGTGGGAAACTTACTTCTGAAGAGCTAACCGAAGTAGCTGAGCTTAATATAGAAGGCCTTTCTGATGAAGAAAAGGATTTATTAAATTCAATATTAAACAATTTTGAAGAAGAAACCGAAGAACCCTCTGAAGTTAGCTCGCCTTCTGAAGAAGATAAATCTTCTAAATCTTGGTGGGATGGATTTTGGAATAGGGTGAAGGTTATTGCCTCCTGTGCTGTAGGGACAGTAACCGGAGCTCTCAATCCTGTAGGAACAGCTCTATTAAATACTTTACTACCGTTGCATTCTAAGAAAAGTTCCCAACCTCTAACTAAACAATCTTCAGAGCAAACCTCTCCATTTATCGCAAATGGATTCTTCTGGGGACAACCAGAGCTAGAAAACTTCTTTGCCAATAATTACTATAATTATTTAACTGCCAAGCAAGAACCTTCATTAGAGGAAAGATACGAAGTATTTCAAGAAAAGGTTCTCCGGGGAGAGATTTCTGTTGAGGTTAGTGAAACAAATGATATCGCCAAGGTTTTAGGGATAGGCGACTCCGATTCTTCGTTAGAACAAGGTATAAAGGAAGCAGTTGGCGAACCTTCAGAAGTGGATGAGATAGATGAGATATTTAATGAGGAAGCAGCCAAAGACCCCGACCCAAACCCTGAAGGTGTGCTTACTCCTGAGGAACTGAGTGAGGAAATACAGAAAGCGAATGATAAATACGATGTAGTTGTAGATAAATATAGACAACACGATGACAAAACCGGACAGGATTATATTAATCTTGAAGGAAGGCAAGCAATCGACAAAGCATATGAGACCTATAAGAAAGATATGGAGGCATTAAAGGCGAAGGATATTCGAAATCCCGACACAGGTCTTAATTTGAAATATACATATGACAAGGATGACAACCTCTCTAAGATTACCTATAAGAGAGATAATGGAACCACAGTTTTAACTGAACATCATAAGGACAACAAAGTTACCTATAAGGATAGCAGCGGAAAAACCATTCAAACAGAAATAACTAAGAAAGTGGGCAACACTTCAATAACAGAGATTTATAAAGGGCATAAGTCAGGCAAGCCTATGCGGACAGAAGTAACCACGGAGGAAGGCAATATTCTAACAACAAAGATTTATAAAGGAAGTCCATCCGGCAATCCTATTGCTACCAAGACCTATAAGCTTAATCCCATAACAGAAAAATACGAACTTGTAAGTAAGATAAAAACAGTAAACATTGATGGTAA
>DAOWKH010000061.1 GCA_030639955.1 Candidatus Omnitrophota bacterium
CAGAATATTCCCTTGGTTAAACCGGGAAACAAGGGAAAGGAACAGGGTTGACCCTGTTAAATCCCCGCCCAAGGCGGGGAATTCGCCATAGGCGAATTATTTAACGGGGTTGACAGAGGATGTAGAGCAGTGCTATAATTAGTATGCTACCAGCCAGGTGCTCCTATACCGAGTGAAACGAGGTATATTATGAATACTGCCTTCGCTGAGGTTGAAGAAAAAAGGAAATGTAAACGCTTAGATTTTCGCTTTCCTATGCGCTACCGTTTGCTTCCTCAAAGTGAAGATTTCGCTAAACCCAGAAGCTCTGTAACAGGCGCTCTTACCAGAGATATTGGAGAGGGAGGACTAAGATTTGTTAGCGAAAGATTTATTCCCAAATCTACAAGTTTATTAGTAGAGAGTTCACCCCTTTCTCCTTATTGGCGGATAAAAGCAAAGGTTTGCTGGATTCAAAAAATAGGTTGTAACGGGAGGTACAACATAGGCCTGAGTTTTCAAGATGGAGATAAGGAGGGAGAGAAAATTCTCAGCTTATATTCAAAATGAGAAAAATTCTCTTTTTGCTTATTTTACTTGGGGTGCTATCTTTTTCCTCTTCGGGTTATGCTTTCTGGCTCTGGAGCCCTTCCACCGGCAAATGGGAAAATCCCAAATATCCCCCTATTAAAGAAAATGCCCAAGAGCAATTTGATTTTGCGGTGCAGTTTTACGAAAAAGAAAATTACCAAAGGGCAAGGAATGAATTTAAGAGATTGCTCAAACGCTACCCTGATTCAGTTTACGCTTATAAAGGACAGTTCTATTTAGGCAAAGTTTATGAGGGCTTAGACAAGCCGTATTTAGCTTTTCAGACCTATAGGGATTGCATTGCTAATTATCCTTATGGTGGAGAATTAGAGAATATTGCCGAAAGAGAATACAGGATTGGCGATTTTTTTCTTGAGCAAGAGGTTACCAAGATTTTAGGTTTGAAGCTCTCTTTGCCTCAGGAAAAAGCCATCGAGATATTTAAAGAAATAAAAGAACAAGCCCCTTATACAGAATGGGGGGCTCTATCCCAGTATAAATTAGCTATTTGTTATCAGAAGTTAAAAAAATGGAAAGAGGCGATTGCCGAGTTTAATAAATTTATTAGCGGATACTCTGAGCATTCAAAGGTAGTATCCGGAGATGTTGATTATCAAATTGCCCTTTCTTATTTTGAAAATATCCTAAATGCAGATTACGACCAGCAAAGGACAGCGAAGGCGATTAAGCATTTTGAGGATTTTATTATTAACTATCCTCAAAACGAGAAGGTAGAGGAGACAAAGAAAAAGATAGCCGAATTAAAAGAACATACCGCCGAGGGTTTATTCGAATCTGCATCTTTTTATTTACAGCAAGATTATACAGAGAGCGCCAGAACTTATTATAATGAGATTGTGGATAAATATGGAGAAACTGGTTGGGCAGAGAAAGCGAGGGAAGAATTAGAAAAACTAAACCCCAAGCCCCAATGACCAACCAAACCCTAAATCCCAAGCCCCAATGTTATTATTTCTTGTTTGGGATTTAAAGAATTGGGATTTGATTGGACATTGGGATTTGGTCATTGGGATTTAACAAAAGGGACTATGAAAAAACCATTTTTGCTATCTGCTATTTGCTATTTGCTATTTGCTATCGTGGGTTGCGGCTACGTAACCCATTCTGCTTTACCGCCCGGAATCAGGGTTGCTGTGCCGATGTTGAAAAACTCTACTTATCATTCCGATGTGGAAACAAAGGTAACCAAAGAGATAATCAAAAAATTTGTTACCGAAGGCACACAAATCAGTAGCCCGGAAAATGCTGACTTTCTATTAAGCGGCGAATTGGTGGGTTATGATAAAAAGACATTAAGATGGGTAGGCGGCGTAAAGGATAAAATAGAGGAATACCGCTTGACTTTGAGTGTAAAAATTACTTATAAAGATTTGCGAAATAACGAGGTTATCTTTAGCGAAACGATTAGCGGCGATACGGACTATTTTCCGGATGATACAGAAAGCACCGAGGCTTATGTAATAAAAAAGGATGAAGACACCGCTGTCCAGGAAGCGGCAAAGGATTTAGCAAAGAATATCGTTGATCGGATATGTGAACAGTGGTGAACCACATTATAGTGAATGACCCAACCAAATCTCTATCTCATAAATGGCGAGGACGAGTTTTTAAAGAAAGAAGAGACAAGAAAGATAGAAGATGGGCTTTTTTCTTCCCCTCTTGAGAAGGATTTTAACTGTACTGTTTTTGATGCTAAAGAGACAAATGTAGAGGAGATTGTTGAAGCAGCGAAGGTTCTTCCCTGGCAGGTCTCTCGTCGTTTAATCGTAGTTAATAACATTGAATATCTAAAATCCCACCAGCGCGATGTTCTAATTTCTTACCTTAAACATCCCTCCGCACATACAGTTTTGGCCTTGACTTCCACCAAGATAGATAAAAGAGAAAAGTTATATCAAACCATTTCTAAAGCCGCAAAGGTAATCAATATCAATCTTTCTCCTTGGCGAGTAGAGCAGTGGATCAAACAAGAGCTCAGAAAATATGGCAAGGGAATCTCTTCTATAGATAGCTCTCTTTTAAAACAAAAGGTGGGAGCAGATATTCAGAACTTAAGCCAGAATATTGCCAAACTTATTTCTTATGTAGGGCAGAAGAAAGAAATTAACAGCGAGGATATTGAAAATGTAGTCAGCGACAGCAATTTAAATACCGTCTTTGACCTAACCGCTGCAATAGGCAGAAAGGATAAAAAGAGTTGCTTAAATATCTTAAATAATCTTTTTTATCAGGGGAAGAAGACAGGTGAAATTATAGGTATGCTTTTCTGGCAGATAGATAGAATACGAAAAGGGAAGAGGATATTACAGCAAGGAGGAAGAGAGAGATTAACCCATGACTTAAACATCCCTCCTTTTTTTGTCGATGATTTTATAAAATCACTAAATAATTTCCCTTTTTCCGAACTAAAAAAAGATATTGGATTGTTTGCCGAGGCAGATTTGCAGATTAAAACAACAATGACAAAACCAGAGATGATTTTAGAGATACTGGTACTTAAGCTTTGCCAAGGTTCTTCGCCAACTGGGATTTCTGACGGCTGACTTTACCCTTTCTGAGAACCTTTTTGGAGGCGGCTTTATCTAATTTTGCTTGTAGTTTGCGAAATATCTCTTTCGCCTGCTCGATTTTTTTTTCAGCAATAAGAGATTTAGTATCCTTGATAAGCGCCTTCACTTCTTTTTTAGTTTTTTTATTCCTCTTCTTTCTTTTTTTGTTCTGACGCAGGGCTTTTTTTGCCGCTGGGGTATTTGGCATGGTATTCTCCTTACTTGCTTCGCAATTCTTGCTTCGCAATTACTTCGTTGTACTTCGTTGCCTTACTCGCCATAGGCGAGAGCCGAAGTCCGCCGAAGGCGGACTGAGGATAGCTTCGACGATACGTCGGGGCAAATTCAATTTGTATTATATAATATAATCCCAATTCTGTCAAATTCAATGACGCCACAATTTAGGCAACTGTAAAGGAGACTAAATTGTTCGGCGGAATTGAACCCACCGAAGCCTTCTACTATGAATATCTCGATATAGGCGAAGGTGGGTAATCCTCCTACGCTTATATCTGGTGAACCTAAAGTAGTAAGCTTCGGAGGATAAATTCAACTAAGGCTTTGCGAAGCACTTCCTGCTCCGCAAAGCCAAGTTTCATTTATGTCTACCAAATCCTTAGCCAAATCTACTTTAGGAATAAGTAGCGCTACTTTTCTTAGCCGCATTTTAGGTCTCCTGCGCGATATTTTTTCTGCCCGTTTATTTGGGACGACAGCGGTCTGGGATGCTTTTTTGGTTGCTTTTATGATTCCCAATCTCCTGCGGCGTTTATTGGGAGAAGGAGCGCTTTCAAATTCTTTTATTCCTGTCTTTACAGAATATTTATACAAAAAAGATGAAAAGGGAGCAAAGAGATTAGCGAGTGCTCTATTCACCCTTCTTCTTATTATTTTGACCGTAGTAGTTTTAGGAGGGATTTTTTTTATAAATCTGATCCTAACAAAATTTTCGTTTAGTCCCAAAATTTGTTTAATTCTTCAGCTTACCCGTTTCCTGTTGCCCTATGTTTTTTTTCTTTCCTTAGCCGCCCTGCTAATGGGGATTCTAAATTCCTACAAGCACTTTATCATCCCTGCTCTTGCTCCTTTGTTTCTAAATATTTTCTGGCTGCTTTCTTTATTCTATCTATGCCCCCGTTTTGGCGAGAGTTTAGAGAAAAAAATATGGGGAGTGGTTATTGGTGTGCTCCTGGGAGGATTATTCCAACTGCTTATTCAGATTCCTCCTTTGGTCAAGAAAGGGTTTTCTCTGAAAATAAATTTCAATTTTTCCCACCCCGGGTTAAAAAAGATTGGTTTACTTATCCTACCGGGGATTCTGGGCTTGGCCGTTACCCAGATAAATATTGTAGTTGACCTTGGATTAGGACTTTTTTTGGGCAGTGGAGCAATCTCTTCTCTCTGGTATGGAAATCGCCTGATGCAATTTCCTCTAGGGGTGTTTGGTATTGCCTTAGCTACAGCTGTCCTTCCGCATTATTCTACCTATGCGGCAAAACAGGAGTTTAGGGAATTAAAGAAGATGCTTTCATTTGCCTTGCGTATGGGAGTTTTTATTATTTTGCCCGCCGCCGTAGGGTTGATTACATTAAGGCTTCCCATAATTAAATTACTTTTTGAGCGAGGCGCTTTTACTTCTCTTTCAACCTCGCGGACAGCTAATACTTTATTGTTTTATTGCTTAGGCCTATTTGCTTATGCCGGCGTAAAAATCATTGCCCCGGTTTTTTATTCTTTTCAGGATACTAAGACGCCAATGAAAATAGCCGTGATTGCAATGTTGACCAATATAGGTTTAAATCTGATTTTGATGATTCCTTTGCGCGAAGGTGGATTAGCTCTGGCTACGGCTCTTTCCAGCTGTCTAAATCTATTCCTCCTCTTTTTTATTCTAAGAAAGCGGCTCGGCAACTTAGAAGGAAGAAGGATTTTAAGCTCTTTTGTAAAGGTCTTACTCGCGGCTATAATAATGGGGGCAGGATGCAGGTTTATCTCTTCCTGCCTGCTCTATTCTTCTAATCTAATTGCTTTTATAAGTATCATCATTTCTATTTTAAGCGGGATAATTATCTTTATCCTAACCGCTTTTATTTTAAAAGTGGAAGAAGCAAAAGAGATATTGGGATGGATAAGGCAGAGAAGATAACACCCTGCCACCGCATAATTCATTCCGACGGTAGCTCAGGAGATTATATCTGGGGAAAAGGGATGTAGCGGGAGCTTGTGGAGATAGAGAAAGATATTGCCAAGTAGGCAGAAATGTGGTATAAGATAAGGAATGATTCACCCTACTGCTATAGTTAATAAACAAGCAAAACTCGCCGAGGATGTAGAGATTGGCCCCTATTCTATTGTGGGGGAGAATGTATCTATTGGTGCCAATACCAGGATAAAAGAAAGAGTCTCTTTAGAAGACACAAAGCTCGGCAAAAATTGCAAAATTTTCAGCGGAGCAGTAATTGGTTCTATCCCCCAGGATCTGAAATTTAAAGGAGAAAAGAGTTTGGTTAAAATTGGCGATAATAATATAATTCGGGAATACGTAACCATAAATCGTGGCACAGTTGCTCATGGCGAAACAACAATTGGTAGTGATAACTTAATTATGGCTTACTCTCATATTGCTCATGATTGCCTGATTGGAAATGGGGTGATCATTGCTAACGGCGGCACGCTTGCCGGACATATCAATATTGAAGATAAGGTAGTCATCGGTGGTTTGGTAGCTATTCATCAATTTGTGCGCATAGGGGAGTTGTCAATTATCGGTGGCTGTTCAAAAGTAATTAAAGATATTCCTCCTTACGCTTTAGTTGATGGTCATCCGACGAAGATTTATGGGTTAAACAGCGTTGGTTTGCGCCGCACAAACTTTTCAAGTGATTTAATTGCCCAATTAAAAAAGGCATTCAAGATTTTATTCTTGTGCTCGCTTCCTCTCACAGAGGGTTTAGAAATGGTCGGGAGAGAGGTTGCTTTATCCCCGCAAGTCCTGCACCTAATAGAATTTATCAAAAACTCTCAGCGGGGAATAGCAAAGGCAAAATGAATAAAATTGGTCTTATTGCCGGGGAAGGAAAATTCCCTCTTCTGTTTGCCCAAGCGGCTAAAGCCAAGGGGGTTTTTGTAACTGGTTTTGCTTTTTTAAAGCTCACCGATAAGAAATTAAAGAAGTATGTAGATGAGATTTTTTGGCTAAATGTAGGGGAGTTAAATAAATTATTAGAGCTCTTTAAGCAAAATAGAATAGAAAAGGCGATAATGGCCGGCAAGATTCCCAAGGTAATCCTCTTTAATTCCTATCTTAAAAAAGACAAGGAGACGGATTTTCTTTTAAGTAAAGTAGCTGATAAAAAAGACAATTCTTTGCTCATTGCCATAGCTGATAGATTAAAGGAAAAGGGAGTAGAGTTGCTTGATTCTACTACTTTCCTTTCTCATTTGCTCGCGATAAGTGGAACATTTACCCAAAGAGAGCCAAGCGCTTCAGAATGGGAGGATATATATTTTGGGAGGGAGTTGGCAAAGAGGATAGGCGATTTAGATATCGGGCAGAGTGTGGTGATAAAGGATAAAGCAATTTTAGCAATAGAATCTATTGAGGGCACTGATGCGGCAATAAGGCGGGGAGGCAAACTAGGAGGGGCTGGAATAGTAGTAGTGAAGATGAGTAGACCCGGGCAGGATATGCGTTTTGATATTCCGGTAGTGGGTCTTGAAACAATAAGGTCTTTAGTAAAAATAAGGGGGAGAGTTTTAGCGATAGAGTCGGGGAAAACTCTAATTATTGATAGGGAAGAGGCGATAAGATTGGCTGATAGAAAAGGAATTGCAGTAGTGGCAATTTAAAGGGGGTAAAGGTGTCCAATTTTGATGAATTATTGGGTCAAAGAAGCGAGAGGATTCTCAGAAAATTAGGCACGGATAGCAAGATTTGCCTGTTGAGTTCAGACATTATCTTTAGAAAGATAATCGACAAAAAGGTAATCATTATGGCCTGCAATACCCGCATCAAGCATGTTATTCCGGGGATAATGCAAGCGGCAAAAGAGTTAGAGGCAATTGTCGGATTTGAATTGGCAAAGTCCGAAGGGGGGATTGATGGCGGCTATACCGGCCAGACCCCGCAGATGTTTTTTGAAACCATAATTGATTACGCCGAGAAGGGAAAATTCTATCTACCCTTTTTTATTCACGGCGACCATCTGACCGTAAAAAATACCTCTGAGAAGGAAGTTGAATCTACGCGGGAGTTAATAAAGACAGAGATAGAGGCCGGTTATACTTCTTTTGGTATTGACGCCTCTTTTAATGAACTTCCTGATAATATCAGGATAACCGCCGAGTTGGCTCCAATGATAATAGCCACTGGTTCAGGTCTGGAGGTAGAAGTAGGCGAGATAAAGGCGTTATCCAAGGGCGGCGAACTGACTACTGTAGAGGAGGCATCTAACTATATTTCGGAATTAAATAGAAGAAATATAAATCCAAATTTGTTAGCCATCAACAATGGTTCAAAACACGGGAATTACGCCCCCGGCGAAGAGGTACATATTAATTTGGAAAGAACCGGCGAGATTTATGAGGCAATCAAATCTTATAAGGTAAATATTGCCCAGCACGGGATTACCGGCACCCCGCTTAATCTAATGGGACAGTTTGCTGATTACGGCATCCGCAAAGGCAATGTCGGCACCCTCTGGCAGAATATTGCCCATAAATATTCACCTGCAGATTTAATGACAAGAATGAAAAAGTGGGCCGAAGAGAACAACCAGGATATCAAGAAGGCAACCGTTGTTTTTAAGCAAGAGATCGATAATATTGATGAACAGTACTGTCAGAAGATTAAGCAGGAGGCGGCTATTCAGGCGCGGGCGTTTATCCAGGCCTTTCGGGCAGTAGGAACAGCGAGGATGATATAGAGCACTTGACAAGCAACAAAAATCTTGCTAAAATTCTTTAGAAAGTTTTTGAAAAAGGAGGGTTATGAATGAGTATGGACATTTTAGTAAAGATGGTTCAAGATTTATAATTACCAATCCAAATACCCCCCGCCCCTGGATTAATTATCTTACCAACGAGGACTATTGTGCGATTATCTCCCAGTGTGCTGGGGGTTATTCTTTTTATAAGGACTGCCGGGGAAACCGGATTCTAAGATGGAAGCCGGGAAACTGGCATTTTGACCGCCCGGGGCGATATATCTTTGTAAAAGACCGCAAAGCGCAAAGCGCCCGCCTAGCCAAGTCGGCGAGGCTGGCAAAGCGCAAAGCGAATATCTGGAGTGCCACCTATCAACCCTTGCAGATTAAACCCGATTTTTATCAATGCCAGCACAGCTTTGGCTGGACAAGCATTGAAACAACCTACCAAAAAGTCAACACTAAAATCACCTATTTTGTTCCCCCTAAAGAATCCTGCGAAATCTGGTTAGTAAAGCTCACCAATCAATCTTCTAAAATAAAGGAGCTAAGTATTTATCCTTATATTGAATGGCTTCTGGGTGATTATCATTTGGAATTAAGATACCGCAATATTATGAACCTTTACAACCGCATCTGGTGGGATGAGTCCTTGAAGGCAATTTTAGGCAAAAAGACGGCTGCCTGGGGAGACCTGGATATTAAAAAGTTCAATGACCTTGCCTTCTTTGCTTCCTCTTTGCCCGTTAAGGGTTGTGCGGTTAATAAGACCAAATTTTTGGGAAGTTATAATGATGAACAAAAGCCGGATGCCCTTGGAAAAGATAGATTGGGCTTTGATAAATTTTGTTCCGGTGAGGATGCAATTGCTGCCTTTGAGCACTGCCTACGGCTTTTGCCCGGACAGAGCAAAGAGTTTGTGATCGTATTGGGGCAAACAAAAGGGATTGCTGAAGTTAAGGAAATTGTCAAAAGGTATCAAAAGCCTGTGGCAGCCAAAAAGGCGTTAGAAGAAACCAAGGAATTCTGGAGAAAGCGGATTTTAGATAATATAACTATCAACACCCCGGATAGAGATTTAAATGTTTTGGTAAATAGCTGGCTCAAATATCAGATGTATATCTGTAATCTCTGGTCGCGTTCGCCTTCTTATTACCATGAGGGCGCAGGCGGCCGGGGCTTTCGCGATTCCTGTCAGGATGCTGAAGGAATTGCTGCCTTTGATTCTCAGCTTACCCGCAAAAGGATTGGCGAGCTTGCATCAATTATTCGCCGCGATGGCACCAGTGCTCCCGGCTGGTCCGATGGTGGGCCGGCTACCTATCGTCCAAACAAAGACCATCCCATCTGGCTGGCCTCCAGTGTTTCGGCCTATATTAAGGAAACAGGGGATATAAAAATATTAGACAGACAGTTCCCTTATCTAAAAGACCAATGGAGAAAAAAGGGCACCTTCATCGAGCCGGATTGGAATAAAGGTTCTCTCCCTGATGGTCAAGGAACTCTATTTGAACATCTCCTGAAAAATCTTGATTCTACCTTTAATGATGTCGGGAAGAGGGGGCTGCCTTTAATCGGCCACGCTGATTGGAACGACGCTATTGATGCCGCCGGCATTAAGGGAAAAGGAGAGAGCGTTTGGCTGGCAATGGCATTGGTGCGTTCACTAAAACTTTTAGCCGAGACATCTGTTTTTTATGGCAAGAAAAAAACAGCCGACGAGCTTAGTAAAAAGGCAAAGATTATGAGCGAGCGGATTAATAAGATTGCCTGGGATGGAAATTGGTATGTGCGCGGATTTACTGATGCCGATACAGTTTATGGCTCGCGCAAAAATAAACAGGGCAAAATATTCCTAAATACCCAATCCTGGGCAATACTTTCAGGGGTAGCCAATAAAGAGAGACAAAAAAAACTGCTCAAAGCGGTGGATAGATATTTAGATACTGAACACGGTCTTGCTCTTTTTTCCCCGGCCTATTCCGAGTATGACTCTAAATTAGGCCGGATTACAATGTTTTCCGAGGGCACCAAGGAGAATGCGGCAATCTTTTGTCATGCAACGAGCTTTATGATTGCCGCTGATTGTTTGGCCGGGCGCGGGGATAAAGCTTATCAGAGGATAAGGGAGATTATGCCCAACGCCCAAAAGGACTATGCTCTCTACAAGACCGAGCCTTATGTTTATGCCGAGTATTTGGTTGGTCCCGAGCATCCCTATCTTTTTGGCGAGGGAGCATTTACCTGGATTACCGGCACTGCTGCCTGGGTATTTTTGCTGATAAGCGAGTACCTCTTGGGGGTGCAAAGGGATTTTGCCGGACTGAGGATTAACCCTGTTTTGCCTAAGAAGTGGAAAAGATGTAAGATAACCCGTGTTTTTCGCAAGGCAGTTTATGAGATAGAGATTAAAAGGAAGGAGAAAACCCTCCTACGCCAAGGCTTCGGAGGGCAAGCAGAAAAGCAAATAAAGATTTTTGTTGACGGAAAGAGGATTGAAGGAAATCTGATTAAGCCGCATTCAGATGGGAAGAGACATAAGGTTAAAGTTACAATATAAAAATTTTCAATTACCTCCGCCGAATTGGCGGATTCATTGAATTTTTCCATCCTCCGTAG
>DAOWKH010000057.1 GCA_030639955.1 Candidatus Omnitrophota bacterium
CTACGGAGGATGGAAAAATTCAATGAATCCGCCAATTCGGCGGAGGTAATTGAAAATTATTACCAATGGATTATTCTCAAATCCTTAAAATCAATATAGAAAGCTTAAATTTCCAAATCAAGGAACTGAAAAAATTATGTGAGGATAAAGAAATGCTTCCCTTAGCCAAAGAGGAAATAGAGAAATTAAAATCTGAAAAAGCGGCTCTCGAAAAAGAGCTGAGTTTGAAGGAAGCGAAAGAAAATAGAGAAGATTCTGCTTTTCAACACAGAAACATAATTATGGAGATTCGGGCAGGCACAGGAGGAGAGGAAGCGGCCCTTTTTGCTGCGGATTTATTTAGAATGTATAACCGCTTCGCTGAAAAGAAAGGTTGGAAGATTGAGCCCTTAGATACCCACATCAGCGAAAAGGGGGGATTTAAGCAAATAGTGTTTTGCATCAAAGGTAAGAATGTTTATCAAAAATTGCAATATGAAAGCGGGGTGCACCGGGTTCAGAGGGTGCCTAAAACCGAGGCCCGCGGGCGCATCCACACTTCAGCGGTTTCTGTCTATGTAATGCCCGAGGCCGAGGATTTAGAAATGAATATAAAACCTGAGGATTTGAAAATTGATGTCTTTCGCTCTTCAGGCCCGGGCGGGCAAAGCGTAAACACTACCGACTCGGCTGTGCGCATAACCCATCTGCCTACACAAATTGTGGTGACCTGCCAGGACGAACGCTCGCAGTATAAAAATAAATTAAAAGCAATGCGGGTGTTAAAAACACGACTTTTGGATAAATTAAACAAAGAAAAGGAAGGCGAGATTTCTCAGCAGCGACGGGAAAAGATTGGTCGGGGCGACCGCAGTGAAAAGATTAGAACCTATAATTTCCCCCAACAGAGGGTAACTGACCACCGAATTAATTTCAAGACAAATTTAAATACTATCTTAGAAGGAAACTTAGAAACGCTCTTTGAAAAGCTGAATTAAATTAATCCCTCTTCTCTCTCTTTGTGTAATACCCTCAATGTTCGACATCCTCTTTTGTGCAACCTGCGGGAAGCAGAGAAGTTGGTTGTGTGGGTTCTCCTGCTTTCGGAGGTTTTGGTGTAGGTTCTATAGGTTTTGGTGTAGGCATTCCCGTAAAATGTTTTTTTACCTCAGCACCTAATTCTTCCCACTCGCTGTTAGCGGTTATAAGTCCAGTATCGGACATAGCGGCAGAAATTTCAAGTAAGCTCGTAGTTACTTTACCCAAAGCAGATTCATATTCTTCTTTAGTAGTAGAAACCGGCATTGCTCCGAGAGTGACGGCATTGGCAAAATTTTTCTTTACCCAGAAGCCGGTTTGGTGGCGATATTCAATGTGCGCGGGCTTAGTAAAATCTACTTTTTTCTTCTCGCTATCTACAATTGAAAGGACATCGGGTAAATAGGATAACTGTTCAGGAGTAAGCCCTGCTAAATCTTCATTCAGACCATAAGAAACCCCTGTAATTTTCCCGGTGGCGTCTCGATAGGGCTTTGTTTTATCAGCCGGGCAGGTAAGAACAGAGATATCGTTATTATAATAAGAAGCAGGCAGGGTATCTGCATGCGCAACTGGCAGACCTAATTTTCTAAGCCAAGAAGCAAAACAATAGAGCCTGTTCTTTCTCTTTTCCTCCTCCCACTGAGCTAAAGCCATTCCGGTATATTTGGGCCAGACCTCACTCAAAGAGGCTGGCAGGGCATTGTTATCTAATGTATAAAGTTTTAAAGACATATTCAAAATTCGTAAATGATTCTGGCAGACCCGCGATTTCTGGGCGGTAACGGCTTTCTGATAAGTAGGAATACCGATCCCGGCCAAAATGCCAATAATTATAATGGTCACTAATACTTCGGTTAGGGTAAAACCTTTTTTCATTTTTCGCCTCTCAATGAGACCGCAATTTAGGAAACAAAGTAAACCTAAATTGCTTGGTCGAATTCCTGCCTGCCGTCAGGCAGGGATCCCGCTGAGTGCGCCAAAATTATAGAATAGAATTTTGGCGCATCTTACGAGGCGGGACTACACATTATTACAATTTGATTTTTGATGTTTTTATCTTATCACTTTACTAAAAAATGTCAATAGTTTTTTTAAAACCTCAGCGTAATGCCCTTTTTCTGAGCATTCTCTTGATTTTGCTTTACTCCTTCTTCTTAATTCCTTGCGGGGCATTAAACCAGTTCCGTTTAGCCACCCTGGATAGCTTCCACCAACTCAAACACCGCTATTTTAAAACCACTCAACCAGAGAAAATAATTATTGTTGCCATTGATGATTATTCTTTAAAAACGGTAGAGGAAAAGTGGCCCTGGCCGCGACGTCGGCTTGCTTCTTTGGTTGATAAAATAGCTGCTATTCAGCCGCAAACAATTGTCTTAGACCTGTTGTTAATAGGCGAGAGCGAAGAAGAGAATGACCTTTTGCTTGCCCAATCTATAAAAAACGCCGGCAACCTCTTCCTCCCTTTTTACATCCAAGAAGGGAAACTTGTGCGTCCTCTTCAAGTATTTGCTCAAGCTGCAAAAGGGAGCGGCTTTATTAATAAACTGAGAGACAGGGATTTCAAGGTACGCAATAGCCAGATAGTTCTCGTACAAAAAGGGAAAATTTATTACCCCTTGGAGCTCTGTGTAGCTGCTGATTATCTTGGCATCCCTTTAGAAAAAATCAGAGTTATTAATTCCAAACTGAGATTTGATGACACTCACATCGACTTAGAAGCAGATAAGATAATTCCTATCAATTATAGCGCTGAATATACAGATTTTAAAATTATCTCAGCAGCAAAAATATTGGAAAAGAGCGTATCTGAAAGGGGATTTGCCCGAAGGGCAAATATGAAAACTTTATTTACAGACAAAATAGTACTAATAGGGAGGGTGAGCGAAGCTCTCCACGATGTTTACCAAACCCCTTTGGGTATTATGCCCGGGATTGCCATTAACGCTAATAACATTCTAATGTTCATCAATAGAGATTTTGGGCGCTATGTCTCTTCCCCGCTTACTTTTCTCGCTTTTCTCCTTCTGGGAATAATCAGTTGTCTTTTTACCTTTCGTCTCGGTTTTTTTAAGGGTTTGCTAACAATTGCTTCTACAATTATTATTGTTTTTATTCTTTCGTTTTCTCTTTTTTTAAAAGGCCATTATTTAGATTTTTTTAGTCTCTTTTTTCTCTGCTTCTCTGTCTACATTCTCACTAATTTTTATAAATATTTCCATCTTTTGATTAGCGGAGAGCGTTTAAAAAAATTAGCAATCACTGATGAAATAAGCGGTCTGTTTACCGGGCGTTATTTTTCTTTCAAACTACAAGCAGAAATAGCCCAGAAAAAAAACTTATCTTTGGTTTCTATTGCTATTGATAACCTAAAAGATATCAGCAGTGACCAACAAAATAATCTACTGCGCAAAGTTGCTCTCATTTTGCGAAAGCAAAACCCGCCTAAAACCATAATTGCTAAATCGGGTTGGGAAAGATTTGTAATTTTGTTCGAAAAGAAAAACAAAAGGTATCTATCTTTTTGGGCAACAAAGATAAAATCTGCAATTGAAAAGATTGAACTGCCGGCAAATAAAATTAAGCCGGCTGTAAATATAAAAATATCTACCCCAAAGCGGTTCAAACAGGATAAAGAAGAAGTAAAAGATGATCTGGAGTATTTAGCCATTGATTTAAAAGAAAGAAATAAAGAACTGCTTGCCCTTCTTGATGAATTAAGAAAATCTCAGCGGGAAACTGAACAGACCTCGCTTAACGCCATTCAATCCTTGATCACTGCTCTGGAGGAAAAAGATCCTTATACTGCTGGTCATACGCAGAGGGTATGTAAATATTCATTGCTCTTAGCCGATAAATTGGGCCTTTCTGCACAAACCAAAGAATTAATCCACCAGGGGGCACTTCTCCACGATTTGGGTAAGATCGGGCTCCCGGATAGAATTTTGCATAAAAAAGGAAACCTGAGCAGTAAGGAGTCTGAGATAATCAAAAGACACCCCGCTGATGGAGCAAAGATTTTACAACCTATCAAGCCTTTTAAAAAATACATTCCTATCTTGCTCTATCACCACGAACGTGAAGATGGAAAGGGTTACCAGGGGATAAAAGAAGATTCTATCCCTGCGGAGGCAAAAATAGTGGCAATTGCTGATGCTTTTGACGCAATGACCAGCGGTAGAGAATACCAAAAAGCAATGTCTGCTAGCGAGGCAATTGAGGAATTGAGAAAAAATGCAGGCAGCCAATTTAAACAAGAGTATGTAGAGAAGTTTGTCGAAGCGATAAAAGAAAATCAAAAATCCCGCCGAAGGCGAGGCTCGCCAAAGGCGGCAAAAATCAAAATTTAAAATGACAAATCAAAATTTAAAAATTTTTAAGACTACTACGGACTTATTCCATCTCGCCACAAAATCCTTTGCCGATGCCGATATAGAAAATCCTCGAAGGAATGCCCAGATTCTTTTGAGCTATCTCTTAGATTGTTCTATGGGAGAGATTTATTTTAATAAAGAAACAGAATTAGATGCAGAGAGATTTAAATTTTCGATTCAGCAAAAAATTAAGGGCAAACCCTGGGCATACATCTTCAATTCTGTGCAGTTCAGAGATTTAGAACTCAAGATTAAAAAAGGCGTATTTATCCCGCGTCCGGAGACAGAAATATTGGTGGAGGAAACAATAAAAAAAATCAAAAATCATACCCTAGCGGGCACAGGCAAATCAAAAATCTTAAAGATACTCGACATCGGCACCGGCTGCGGAAACATTGCCATCTCTCTGGCAAAAGATTTTCCTTTTATCTCTGTCCTCGCCAGCGATATTTCTAAAACAGCCCTGAAAATTGCCAGCATAAATGCTCAAAGATATGAGCTAAAAAATATCCGCTTTCTCTATTCGGACTTGTTCAAAAATATTCCCGCGCAGAAATTTGATATCGTTGTTTCTAATCCGCCTTATATTCCTAACAACGAGCTAAAAAACCTGCCTAAAGAGGTAAAAATAGAGCCTCGTTCGGCCTTAAATGGCGGAGAAAAGGGAATTTCTTTTTTGCTAAAAATTATAAAACACGCTCCTTGTTTTCTAAAAAAAGGCGGTTATCTGATTTTGGAAATCGGAATCTGCCAAGATAGTTTATTAGAGAAAATCATTGCTCAGCCCAAATTAGAATTAATAAAGATTGTTAAGGACTACCAAAAAATACCGAGGGTAGCAGTAATAAAATGGACCAAATAATCATTGAAGGCGGGTATCCCTTAAGAGGTGAGGTAAACATCAGCGGAGCAAAAAACTCTGCCCTGCCAATCCTGGCCGCTGCACTCCTCGCTGAAAGCAAATCTAGGTTCAAGAATATCCCTAAAGTGAAGGATGTGACTACAATGCTTAAGATTATTTCGAGCTTGGGAGCAGAAATAATCCAAAAAGATGATACCCTTGAACTCAACCCTGTTGTTCACAAATCCTTTGCCTCTTATGAATTTGTAAGCACAATGCGGGCCTCTATTTGTCTATTGGGTCCTCTATTGGCAAAAAAAAGGGAGACAAAAATCTCCTTGCCCGGTGGCTGCGCCATTGGCCCCCGCCCGATAGACTTGCATTTAAAGGGTCTGCAAAAATTAGGAGCAAAAATAAAAATAGAAAAAGGATATATTAGCGCCCGGGGAGAGCTACGCGGAAACAACATTGACCTAAAAGGCCCTTTCGGCTCATCGGTATTAGCTACTGCCAATATAATGATGGCCGCCTGTCTGGCAAAAGGAAAAACTACTATCTTCCACCCTGCCCGAGAACCCGAGCTCATTGATTTAGCAAATTTCCTAAATAAAATGGGGGCAGATATAAAAGGCGCGGGGGGAAGAAAAATAGAGATTGAGGGCGTCAAAAGATTAGAGGGAAAAGAGCATACTATTATCCCCGACCGTATTGAGGCGGCTAGCTATGTTATTGCTACAGCAATCACCCATGGAGAGGCAGAGATAAAACGGGCTGACCCTAAACATCTAAGTTTTCCTTTAAAGAAGTTAAGGCAGGCAGGGGTGCAAATCGCTCTAAAGCCCGGGGGGCTGATTGTCCGAGCCAACGAACGGTTGCGCCCCCTCCATTTTATCACCGCTCCTTACCCAGGATTTCCCACAGATATTCAGCCGCTGATGAGCGTCCTTCTTTGCCTGACCGAGGGCAAAAGCGTAATCAAAGAAGACATCTACCCCAATCGCTTTGTTTATACCGGAGAATTGCAGAGAATGGGAGCCGATATTATTCCCCGCGAGGCAGGGATTATTATTCGTGGGGTCAATGTCCTCAAAGGAGCGAAGGTAATGGTCTCAGATATCCGCGCCGGGGCCGCCCTGATATTGGCTGGATTAGCCGCTGAAGGCGAAACGATTATCTCACGTGTCTATCACATGGACCGCGGGTATGAAGATTTAGTAAAAAAATTATCGGGTTTGGGGGCGAGAATCAGAAGAGAAAGAACGTGAAGGTTGACCCTGTTAAATCCGCTTATGGCGGAATTTCGCTGAAAGTGAAATTATTTAACAGGGTTGACAACAAAGTAGTAAGTGATATAATCTTTAACATCCCTGCGGGTAGGCAGGTGTTAATAACTTGTGGATAATGGGGAAAAATGCAGGATAACCTGTGGATAAAAATTTTATCGGTTATGCGGGAAAAAGTAAGCCCGCATATTTTTGAAACCTGGTTCAGCCCCACTAAATATATCGACCAGACCGAATCTGCACTTAGCGTGGAAGTCCCTAATAAAATCTATAAGCAATGGTTGTCTGAACATTACCTTGCATCGCTCATCCAACTCGCTACGCAGATAAACGGAAAAGAGGTAAACATATGCTTTACCATCTCTTCTCAATCTTTCCCGCCCTCCTCGCCTCGGGGCGTTAGCTCGTCTCGCTTCGCCGAAAGCGAGGCGGGCGCCGAGAGGCTCGTCTCGCTTTCGGCGAAGCGAGAAAACCCTATTCCTTTGTCAAAATCGGCTAAACTTCCCCTCAACCCCAAATACTCTTTTGACAACTTTGTGGTTGGTTCAGGTAATCGTTTTGCGCACGCTGCGTCTTTAGCTGTGGCTGAATCCCCCGCCCGTGCTTATAACCCCTTATTTATCTATGGCCGGGTAGGTTTAGGAAAAACCCATCTCTTGCAAGCGATTGCCTTCTATCAATTTAATCACAACCCCGATTCTAATTTAGTTTACATCTCCAGTGAGCGCTTTACTAATCAGTTTATTAGTGCTATTCGAAATAATACTTTAACAAAATTTCGCCAAAAATATCGCCATGTTGACATTCTGCTCATTGATGATATTCATTTTATTGCCAATAAAGAAAGCACCCAGGAAGAATTTTTCCACACCTTTAATACTCTTTACGACGCGCACAGGCAGATTATCCTCTCTAGCGACCGCGCGCCCAAAGAGATTCCCGGCTTAGAAGAGCGTTTGGTTTCGCGCTTTAATTGGGGATTGGTAGTTGATATTCAACCGCCCGATTTAGAGACGCGCATCGCTATCCTGAAAAAGAGATTGGAAAAAGATCTTGTAGATATCCCTGATGAGATTGTTCTATTTATTGCTCAAAGAATTAAGAATAATATTCGTGAATTAGAGGGGGCATTAATAAGGGTACTCGCTCGAGCATCTTTAACCCACCAAAAGATTGATTTATCTATGGTAGAAAATACTTTAAAGGATAGTATCGAAGAAGAAAAGAGGAATATCACTCCTGATATGGTCCAGAAAGTAGTGGTTGAGTATTTTGGACTTCATATTAGCAATCTAAAATCTAAAAATAGGAGTAAAAATATTGTCTACCCTCGCCAGATTGCGATGTTTTTAATGCGAAAGTTGACTAATTATTCCTTAAAAGAAATTGGTGAATACTTCGCTGGAAAAGACCACACTACTATTCTACATTCCTGTAATAAAATAGAAAAAGAAATAAAAGAGAACAAAAACACTAATTCGATGATTGATAATTTAGTTGAAGAAATAAGGAAATAATTCTGTGGATATCTAAAACAACTTATCCATATTTTATTATTTCTTCAACCTATTTTACTATAACGGTTTTCTTAGTTTATACTTATCTCCACAGCCATTATTATTACTATTATTATTTATGAATAAGATAATTAGTATTTGTAATCAGAAAGGGGGGGTGGGGAAAACTACCACAATTATAAACTTAGTTACCTACCTTGCTTTAAAGAAGTATAAAATTCTTCTAATTGACATTGACCCCCAATCAAATACCACTGACGGGATTGGTATAAATAGTAAAAAACTCAAAAAAACAATCTATGATTTTTTAATCTCCCCCGACCTTAACACCAGACCAATAATTAAAGAAATAACTATCACCACTCAAATTAAAAATCTCTTTCTTGTTCCCTCTAATATTCAACTCAGCGGAGCGGAGATAGAACTAATAAACTTACCTCAACGGGAATTTTGTCTAAAACAAGGGTTGGATGATGTAAAAAACAACTACGAATATATATTTATTGATTGTCCTCCCTCACTAAACCTACTTACCATAAATGCCTTAACAGCTTGTGATTCAGTTATTATCCCTATTCAATGTGAATACTATGCTTTAGAGGGGCTAACGCGGTTACTAGATACAATTAAAGAGGTAAAGAATAATATTAATCCTGATTTGGATATTGAAGGGATAATTCTAACTATGGCTGATTTTCGCACCAATCTTACAAAACAGGTGATTAAAGAAGTGCAGAGTTTTTTTAAAAGGGAGAGTTATAAAACCATAATCCCCCGCTGTATTCGTCTGAGCGAGGCCCCCGGGTTTGGAAAACCAATCGCCTTGTTCAGTAGAAGAAGTCAGGGGGCAAGAGCTTATTTAAAATTGAGTAATGAATTTTTAAGGAGAAATAGATGGATAAAAAACCACAAACCGGTTTAGGAAAAGGGTTGAACGCACTTATCCCTAAGAAAAAGCTTCCAGAGCTAACTGGTGATTTTTCTGGCCAGATAGAAATCGAACAAATAAAGTTAAACAAGTACCAACCACGAGAAGAGTTCAAGCCGGAGAAATTAAAAGAACTGGTAGATTCAATAAAACAAAAAGGGGTTATCGAGCCGATAATAGTAGCGAAAGTAAAAAAAGGGTACCAGCTTGTTTGCGGCGAAAGACGACTGCGTGCTTCTAAGATGTTGGGGCTAAGCAGAATTCCAGCCATTGTGAAAGAAAATATCACCGACCAGGAAATATTACAGATTTCCTTGATCGAAAATATTCAACGCGAAGACCTGAATGTTGTTGAACAGGCAAAAGGGCTTAAAAAACTAACCGATGAATTTAATCTTTCTCAACAAGAGGTAGCCAATCTTATCGGTAAACAGCGCTCATCGGTAAGCCACCTTTTAAGGTTGCTAACCCTTCCTTTAGAGATCCAAAAGGAATTGATAAAAGAGAACCTTTCTTTTGGGCACGCTAAAGTTTTATTAGAGATAGAGAATAAGGACAGCCAGAGAGATATCTGCCAGAGAATAATCCGCTATGCGCTTTCAGTAAGGGAAACCGAGAGGTTAATAAAAAAAGCTACACGCCATACCCTAACGGGCACAGGCATGCCACACGCTACGCGCCGAAAACAAAAAACAGAGGACACTCAGATAAAAGAGATTGAACAGGGATTAGAAGAATTTTTAGGGAGTAGAGTAAAGATTTTGCTGCGCAAAAAGGGCGGGAAGGTTGAAATCGAGTTTTATTCGGTAAAGGATCTACAGAGGATTTTAGAATTGATCCAGAGTCCATCCCAGGGGTAAAAAGATGTTTTTAAAGGAATTCATATTTAGTACTATCGGGGGATTAGGGTTATTCATTTACGGAATCCGTTTAATGGGCGAAGGGTTGCAGAAGGCCTGCGGGGATAAGATGCGTCGGCTCTTGGCGATCTTGACCACCAATCCTTTGAAAGGGACACTGATGGGCGCCGGAGTAACCGCACTTATCCAGAGTTCGAGCGCCACCACAGTAATGACCATCGGTTTTGTGAACGCCGGGTTGATGACCCTGGCTCAGGCAATCGGAGTAATCCTTGGCGCCAATGTCGGGACTACTATTACTGCCCAGCTGATTGCTTTTAAACTTACTAACTATGCCCTGCCAATTTTAGGGATTGGTTTTGGCTTAAACTTCTTTGCCAAGCGGCGAACAGCAAAATTTATCGGGCAGTTTCTTCTGGGTTTTGGGATGCTTTTTTTAGGTTTGAGCATAATGACCTCGGTAGCCAAGCCGCTGGGGGACAGCGAGGCCGTGCGACTGCTGTTTATCAACTTCAGCCAAAATCCTTTATTAGGGGTATTGGTGGGGATGGTAGTTACAATGATTGTTCAGAGCAGTAGCGTTACCGTAGGTTTGGTATTAGCCCTTGCTACAGTCGGCTTGCTGGATTTGAGAGGGGCGATTCCTTTAATATTAGGGGATAATATCGGTACCTGCATAACCGCAGCCCTTGCCTCTATCGGGGGAACGATCTCGGCGCGTCGCACTGCTGTTGCCCATATCGGCTTTAATATAATTGGCACAGGTATTGTCTTGCTTCTATTGCCTGTTTATCGAGTGCTTATTTTGCATACCTCGGCTAATATAGCCCGCCAGGTTGCTAATGCCCACAGCTTATTCAACATAATGAACGCCGTTATTTTTCTCCCCTTTGTAGGTTTGTATGCCAGATTTCTGACCAAGTTCGTCAAAGGCAAAGAGGAAGAGGAGATTGAGTCAGTACCCAAATATTTAGAGCAACATCTACTAAATACCCCCTCGGTGGCGATTGGAGCGGCTACCAAAGAGATAATTAGAACCCTGAAGATAACCCAGCAGATGGTCAGAATAGCGATGGAGGGCTTTTTTGAAGGCAATCCTCGCTTTTTAAACAAAGTAGTCCAAAAAGAAGAAGGTGTTGATGCCCTGCGATTGGCAGTTACTAACTATCTGGTAGAATTGATGCAGAGGGAATTGAGCCCCCAGCAATCGGCAAAGATTCCCGCCCTTATCCACATAGTCAATGATGTAGAAAGGATTGGTGACCATGCCGAAAACCTGAAGGATTTGGCTGAACAAAAGATAGAGAGCAGGATGCCCTTTAGCAATATGGCGGTTAGCGAACTGAAGAAGATGCAAAGCGAGATAGATGAGATGATTAATTTATCTATCCAAACTCTGGAATTAGATGATAGACAAAAGGCGCAGGTTGTATTAGAAAAGGAGTCCTATATTAATAATCTAAGGAGCGAATTAAAACAAAATCATATCGAGAGATTGGAAAAGGGAACCTGTAAGGTCCTTTCAGGGGTAGTTTTTTTAGACACGATTAGCAATTTTGAAAAGATTGGCGACCATTTGACCAACATCGCTCAGGCAGTGGCTGCGGGGCTATAATGGAAAGCAGATTAGAAAAGTTGGAGAAAATTAAGCAGCTTGGGATTGAGCCCTATGGTGGCAAGTTTAGGCGTAACTATAGCATTAAACAGCTGATTGAGAATTATGAAGAACTTGTTTCGCCCATTATGGAAGGTAAAAAGGAAAAAGCTAGTGTTGGTGGCCGGATTATGGCTTTGCGCGGGCATGGCAAAACTGCTTTTTTAGACATTCAAGACGAATCTGGCAGAATGCAGATTTATATAAAAAAAGACAATGTAATCGCGAAGGATTTTTTGTTGTTTAAGGAATTAGATATCGGCGATATTATCGGGTTAGAGGGGATTTTATTTGTCACCCAAAAGGGAGAGAAAACAATCAAGGCTGACCGACTTTTTTTATTAAGCAAGAGCTTAAGACCTCTGCCGGAAAAATGGCATGGTTTAAAGGACATTGAGATTCGCTACCGCCGCCGATGTTTGGATTTGATTGTTAACCCAGCAACAAAAGAGACCTTTTTGACCCGGGCAGAGATAATCAGACAAATTCGCATATTCATGGAGAAGCGGGAGTTTATAGAGGTAGAGACGCCAATGCTACAGAATTTAGCCGGCGGGGCAAAAGCGAAACCGTTTATTACTCATTATAACGCTCTGAATTGCGATGTCTATTTGCGGATTGCCCCTGAGATTTATCTAAAAAGATTGCTGGTAGGCGGGCTGGAGAAGATTTACGAGCTAAGCCGAAATTTCCGCAACGAGGGGATTTCAGCAGTGCATAATCCTGAATTTACGATGTTAGAACTCTATGAGGCCTATGCCGATTATACAGATATGATGCGCCTTACCGAGGAGTTGATTATTAATTTAACTAATACCCTAGCACCCTTGCGGGCACAGGCGGGCACAGGTACAGGGAATATCTTAAAAGGGAGTAAGATTAAATGGGGGGACAAAGAGATTGATCTAAAATTGCCTTGGGCGAAGATTCCTTTTTATGATGTCTTAAAAAGAGAAACAGGTATTGATTTTCAAGATAAAAATTTGGATTTTAAAGAGGTAGCGGTGAAATTAGAAATGGATTCGGCGGATTTAAACAATGTCTTCGGTAAATTCGTCGAGCCAAAGTTAATTCACCCCACTTTTGTAATTGATTATCCCGCTTTTCTTTGCCCGCTTGCCAAAAGGAAGAAAGACAATCCTCAACTCAGCGAGCGGTTTGAACTCTTTATTGGCGGGCAGGAGCTGGCCAACGCCTATTCAGAGTTGAATGATCCCCTTGAGCAAAGAAAGAGATTTGAGAAGCAAGCCCTACACCAGAGCGGTGCAGGGCAAGGCGGAGAGATTGATGAAGATTTTTTAGCCGCCTTGGAGCAGGGGATGCCCCCGGCCGGGGGCTTGGGGATTGGCGTTGACCGTTTAATAATGTTGCTAACCAATAAGAGTTCTATTCGGGAAGTATTGTTGTTTCCGCAGCTGAAGCCAGTAAGAAACTCCTAAAATAAATTTCCAATTTTCAATTTCTAATTTACAATGAAGCTCCAAATCTTAATTTTCAAACGAATTGTTTGGAATTTGGTGCTTGGGATTTCATTGGACATTGGGATTTGAACATTGGGATTTCCGACGAACGAAGTGAGGAGGTATGTTCTACTCTTTTTTTATCGCTTTAAGATATTTATTTACTAAACAAAAAGAGAAGTTTATTTCCCTCTCCTCCTTGATTTCCATATTGGGCATAGCCGTGGGAGTGGCCGCCTTAATCGTGGTATTAGGGGTGATGAATGGTTTTGATAAAGAACTCAAGGCAAAGATGCTCGGGGCTAATCCGCCGATAGTTGTCAGCATCCCTCCTGCCGCGGATAGTTCGCAGGTTATCCATGGGCTAAAAAAAATAAAGGAAGTTTTTGCCATTGCCCCTTTTGTCTATGGCCAGGCGCTGATTAAAGCAAAGGATAATGCCCATGGGATTATCCTACGGGGAATTGACTGGCAGAGTGAAATAAAAGTGACTAGAATTAGTGAATATTTAAATTCAGAGTCCCGCTACCCGTTGAAAGAGGCGCTCGCCTCGGGGCGAAGCCACGGGAAACCTCCTTCAATAATTTTAGGTAAAGAATTAAAGAGAAATTTAGGGGTCAATCTCGGCGAGGAGATATCTCTTATCTCTCCTGCCAGCCGGAGAGAGCATAGGTTTAGAGTAAGCGGAGTATTTAATTGCGGGATGTATGACTATGATGCCAATTTCGCCTTTATCGGTCTAAAACAAGCCCAAGATTTCTTTGCTCTTCTTGGGCCCACTGGCATTGGCGTAAAGCCAAAGTCAGGGAAAGACATTTGGGAGACGAAGAAAGCAATCCAGAGAGAGTTGGGCTTTTTCTACTCGGTGCATACCTGGATGGATTTGAATAAAAATTTTCTGAGCGCTTTAAAGCTGGAAAAGACAGTGATGTTTATTATTTTAACACTGATTATCATAGTTGCCTGTTTTAACATCACCAGCGGGCTAACGATGAATGTCTTAGAGAAAACCAAAGATATCGGAATTTTAAAGGCAATTGGGGCAACTAATCTGGGGATAAAAACCATCTTTGTTTACCAGGGTTTAATAACGGGGGTTTTGGGAGCAGGGTTGGGTTTGGGTCTGGGCCTAGGGCTGGCCTATCTGTTAGAGAATTATCAATTTATTAAACTGCCTCAGGATATCTATTATTTGGATAAGATACCGCTGAATATCCAAAAAATGGATGTCTGGTTGATTTTACTCTCTGCCTTTTTAATTACCCTTTTGGCTACCTTCTACCCAGCGCGGCAGGCAGCTAAATTAGATCCTGTAGAGGCACTCCGCTATGAATAACCTTACTTCCACCTCGTAGGTGGAAGTGGGTAGATAACGATGGTTGATATGAAACTGCGAACAGTAAATTTGTCAAAGAGATACAAAAGCGGGAAGGTCGAGGTCTGGGCTTTAAGGGAGGTTAATCTGGAGATAAACAGGGGAGAGTCTTTGGCGATTATCGGACCTTCGGGAGCCGGCAAATCTACCCTCCTGCATCTCTTAGGGGCTCTGGATTCGCCGAGCAGTGGGGAGGTTTTTTTAGACAACCTAAACATTGCTCAGATTAATGCTTCTCAAAGAGCCGAGATTAGAAACAGGAGGATTGGTTTTGTTTTTCAGTTTTATCATCTCCTGCCTGAATTTAGTGCTCTGGAGAATGTGATGCTCCCGGCGAAAATAGCAAATGGCAAATGGCAAATGGCAAATAGCAAAGCAGAAGGTTTATTAGAAAAATTAGGGTTAAAAAATAGGGTAAATCATCGTCCTTCAGAGTTATCGGGCGGCGAGCAGCAGAGGGTAGCCATTGCTCGGGCATTAATAAACGAACCGGAGATTCTCCTTTGCGATGAACCTACGGGCAACTTAGATTCGCAAACCGGCGAAAAGATTATCGCTATTCTTGAAAGATTAAATAAAGAAGGCAGAACCTTGATTGTTGTCAGTCATGAACAGGGCATTGCCCAAAAGGCAGACAGGGTTTTAGAAATGCGAGACGGAAAACTAATCAATGCAAAATAAAATATCTATCTTTAGCCCGCCTGCGGCGAGTGAGGCAACGAAGTAATTGCGAAGCAAGTAAGGAGGATATTATGAAGATCTATATCAAC
>DAOWKH010000041.1 GCA_030639955.1 Candidatus Omnitrophota bacterium
AAATGGGGGATGTGAAAGCCAAAGAGCTCTCCGCTACCCAAGACCTCTCTAATCAAAGAGATTATTAGCAAAGCAAAAGTGAACCCTATCCCCATTGTTAAAGCATCAATAACAGATTCGGACAGCGAATTCTTAAAAGCGAACGCCTCTACCCTCGCTAATATAATACAGTTTACCGCAATCAGGGGAACAAATATCCCTAAATTTCTATTCAAGAGAGGAAAAAATGCCTTGAGTAGAAGCTCAACAATAGTAACAAAAGAGGCAATAATAACAATAAAACAAGGCAGTCGTATCTCAGAAGGAATGAGCTTTCTTAAACAAGAAATGACGGCGTTTGAGCCCAAAAGCACAAAAGTAACCGCTAATCCCATTCCTAAGCCGTTAGCCACAGAAGTAGTTATCGCCAGGACCGGACAGAGTCCAATCATCAGGACAAAGATGGGGTTTTCCTTAAAAATGCCTTTGTTAAGTTTTTTTAAATATTTCACCATCTCTCTACTCCCTGAACTCCTCCAGTTCCTTCTTTACTGCTTCTATCACTGCTTCTGAAGAAATAGTTGCTCCACTAATTGCGTCAATATTTTCTCCTAAGATTAGCTCCTTTGCTTTCTTATTTTTAAACTGCTCTGCGAAGCAATCCTCGGTAATCTTTGAACCCAATCCCGGCGTTTCCTGTTGCTCCAAAACCTTAATCCCTTTTATTACTTTATCCTTATCCACTGCTACCATCACTTTGATTTCATTGCTGTAGCCGGGAGCAAAGACAACAAGCCCATAGCCGACTAATCTGCCCTGCTTATAACATTTATAATAAACCCTCTGTTCATCTTCTATCTTTTCTATTTTATCTACATTGGGCAAAAAGGCAGAGATGCTCTCTCTTTCACTTTTTAACTCCTGCTGGGCAATAATCGGTTTGGTCAAAATATAGGTAAGAGAAAGCAAAACAGCGGCGACAAAAGAAATTGCTCCTAAAATTAGAGTTTTCTTGAACATTTTTTCTTGAGTGAGGTTTCGCCTCACTCACTCTGTTTTTTTCTTAAGGTAATCTTATCAATCAAGGGTGTAAACGCATTCATCAATAAAATAGAATAACAAACCCCTTCTGGATACCCTCCCTTAAGCCGAATCAGAGCGGTAATACATCCACAGCCCAGACCAAAGATGAGCTTCCCTTTATTAGTCAGCGGGGTAGTGGTCATATCGGTAGCCATAAACAGCGCTCCCAGCATCAAACCGCCGGCAAGGATATTATACAGGAAATCACCGCTAAATAAACCCTCTCTACCAAAGAGCCAGGTCAATAGCCCAACGCTAAGGATATAAGCAAGAGGCGTGTGCCAGCTGATATACCTTTTATAAAATAAAAAACCCGCTCCTAACAACAAAGCTAAAGCCGAGATTTCTCCCAGGCAACCGCCGCAGTTGCCAATAAAAAGCCCCCAGTGAGAAAAATAGCTTGTCCCTTCTGCTCCTTTAAGCACAGCTAATGGAGTAGCCGAGCTAACTGCATCCATACGCTCACTGAATGGTGCTACCCAGGTAGTCATCAGCTTAGGCCAGGAAACCGCTAAAAAAGCCCGTCCCACCAATGCCGGATTAAAGATATTATTTCCCAAGCCGCCAAAGAGCTGCTTTCCGAAAGCAATGGCGATAAATACGCCCACTATCGGGAGCCAGAGCGGAACGGTGGGAGGGAGAGTAAAGGCCAACAGAATTCCGCTAATCACTGCGCTTCCATCAAAAATAGTAATTTCTTGCTTTCTGAGTTTCTGGATTAAGAACTCAAATACTATCGCAAAGACCACCGAGACGAGGATAATCTTCAAAGCCCGCATCCCAAAGAAAATGCTGGCGGCAATCCCGGCCGGGATTAAGGCAATTACTACCGACCACATTACCTTTTTTATGGAATCTGGACAGTGAATATGGGGAGCAGAGGAAATAATCAAAACATCTCCGGGCATTTTATATCACTCATTTCCCTTGTATCGTTTAATCGTTTTTTCTAAAGTCCTTCTGGCTAAACAAACACAATGGATTTTTGCTGTTGGCATACCGCCAAGATGGCCTATTACATCTTCTTCATTTATCTTTTCTGCCTCTTCCAATGTTTTCCCTTTAATCATTTCCGTAAGAGCAGATCCGGAGGCAAAAGCTCCTGCGCATCCTGTCGCTTGAAATTTTGCATCTTTTATCACATCCGAGTCAATTTTTAGGAATATTTCTATCGTGTCGCCGCATGGACCAGTATATGCAAAGCAAACGCTGGGGTCATTCATCTCTCCTACATTCACCTTTCGTATATAATAATCCATTGTTTTGTTTGAATAGCCCGATTTTCTCAACAAACTTTCCAGCTCATTCATCTTGTTCATCTTTATTATCTTATCTGTTTTGGCAAAGTAGAATGGTCGGGGCGGGCGGACTCGAACCGCCGACCCCTTGCTCCCAAAGCAAGTGCGCTAGCCAAACTGCGCTACGCCCCGAATTTTACGACATCTTCTTTTATTTTCTCTATTGCTTTTGCCCGATGGCTGATTCGGTTTTTTATTCGCGGGTCTAACTCCGCAAATGTCTTATTATAAGACGGCAGAAAGAAAATCGGGTCATAGCCAAAACCAAAATTTCCTTTCGGCTCAAAGGCAATTATTCCTTCGCAGACTCCCTCTACTGTCTTGATTAGTTTTCCCGGCTTAGCCAGAGCAATCACACACCTAAATTTAGCCCTGCGTTTCTCCCGGGGAACATCCTTTAATAGTTCTAAAAGTTTTTTAATGTTTGCCCTGTCGCTTTTCTTCTCACCAGCAAAGCGGGCTGAATGGATTCCCGGCTCCCCTTTTAGTATCTCTACTTCTAACCCGGAGTCATCAGCCAGAGCAATCTTCTGAGTAAAATCAGCAGTAGTTAATGCCTTTTTTATCGCGTTCTGTTTAAAATCTTTTCCATCCTCTTCTATTTCAGGGAAAGAGGGATAATCAGCCAAAGATAGGAACTCCGTATCTTTTAAATTGATTATCTCCGCTATTTCTCTTTTTTTATTTAGATTTCTGGTGGCTAAAACTATTTCGAGCATAAACAGAATTACAAAAGTTTGCGTTTTGAGCGAGGAATGCAAACTTTTATCATAAATCATAAATTTAATACTTTCTTTTGCTCAACAATTATCTCCCCTATTCCCTGTTGGGCTAAATTTAACAATTTATCTAATTGTTCTCTGTCAAATGGTTCTCCCTCGGCCGTTCCTTGAATTTCAATAAATTTTCCCTTCTCGCTCATCACCACATTCATATCTACTTCGGCATTGGCATCCTCTTGATAACTAAGGTCAACTAACCTCTGTTCCCTGACAATACCTACACTCACTGCGGCTACAAAGTCCTTTATCGGCAATTCCCTTAAAAAATCTTTGCGGTAAAGAAACTGCAAGCAGCTCACTAAAGCCACCCATCCACCGCTAACGCTCGCTGTCCTTGTTCCCCCATCGGCTTGCAGAACATCGCAATCAATCCAGATTGTCCGCTCCCCTAAATTTCTTAAATCTACACCACTTCTTAAAGAACGCCCGATTAATCTCTGTATTTCAAAAGTGCGACCGCTCCTGCCGCGCCCTGCTTCTCTTAATATTCTTGTTTCACAGGCACGGGGAAGCATTCCGTATTCAGCGGTTATCCACCCTTCTCCCTTCCCTCGCAAAAAGGGAGGCACTTTTTCCTCTACCGAAGCCGAACAAATCACCTTGGTATTGCCCAATTCAATCAGGCAGGAGCCCTCGGCATACTTTAAATAGTTAGGGGTAATCTTTAATTTCCGCAGTTTGTTATTACCGCGTTGATTTTCTCGCATTTTTGCTCCAGATATCTTTTCCATAACAATCCACAGCTACTATCGCTGGAAAATTCTCTACATCTAAACGATAGACCGCCTCTGCTCCTAATTCAGGATAAGCAACCAACTCCTTTCTTCTCACAAAAGTAGAAAGCAGAGCCCCACAGCCGCCAAAGGTAATAAGATAAATCGCTTTATATTTTTTAATTGCCCGGATAACCTCTTCCGAGCGCCTCCCTTTTCCGAGCATTCCCTTTAATCCCTTTTTTAGCAATAAAGGAGTGAACCTGTCCATGCGCGAACTTGTGGTCGGTCCGCAAGAACCAATAATTTTCCCAGGAGGAGTGGGCGCAGGTCCACAATAGTAGATTATCTGTCCCTTTAGAGGAAATGGTAGTTTTTTTATATGCGCCTGGTCGCGGGCAGTATAGATAATCCCGTTAATTAAAACCTCATCGCCAACTCTTAGCTTTCTGATTTTGGTCAGTGTTAAAGGAGTTTCAAGATGAATCATCAATTGGAGCTAACCGTGGGACTTGAACCCACAACCGGCGCATTACGAATGCGCTGCTCTTCCAATTGAGCTAGGTTAGCTTCTTCCTCGCTCTTCTCAGTGCCCAGCAACTTAGATTTAGAGCCACGGGCAAACCAGCAATATGTGTAGGATGAGCCAGAATTCTGACCCTTAAAGCGGTTGTCTTGCCTCCTAATCCTAAGGGTCCAATTCCTAATTTGTTTATGCGCCTCAAAAATTTCTGCTCAAGCGTTGCTAAAGATGCTTGGGGATTCTCTTTATTCAGCGGTAAAAGCAGGGCCTGTTTGGAAAGAAGAACTGCCTTGTCCAAACTCCCCCCTATTCCAATGCCGATAAATAAAGGCGGACAGGCATCTGCTCCTTTCTCTTTTACTATTTTTATAACCCAATCTCCGATTTCGTCAATTGTTGCCGTGGGATTAAACATATAAGTTACGCTGGCATTCTCACTGCCAAACCCTTTGGGCATCAGCGCAATCTTTATCTTATTGCCGCTTGAAATATTAAAATGAATTACTGCCGGGATACTCTGCGGATTGTCCCGCCATAAGGGGTGAACAATCGAATTTCTAAAATAGCCCTTTTGATAACCCCGTTTTATTCCTCTATTTATTGCCTTCTCTAAATCTCCTTTGACCTTTAGCTTCTGGCCAATATCAATAAAAACTATTGGCAGACCAGTATCCTGGCACAAAGGAAGCTTCTCTTTTTTAGCCAAAGAGCAGTTCTCGATTATCTTTTCCAAAATCCTTTTCGGCCTGCCCCTTTCTTTGCCAATACTTTCTTTAATCGCCAACAGGACATCTTTCGGCAAATTTCTGTTTGCCTCTAAACAAAGTTGGGCAACAGTATCTTCAATTTCTTTTGCTTTTATCTGGCGCATAGCTACATATTTTGTTTCTTCCTGAATGTTTTGCTTGATATAATGCCAAATCCGCCTTTTTAATCACTGACGCCTTATTTCCTCCATCCTCAGGGAAGTTAGAAATTCCGATGCTAATTGTTAAAGGAAAGTTTTGTTTTATTGCATTCTGTAGGCGCTCAGCTGCCTTTAAGGCCTCTTCTTTAGTGGTCATTGACAGGAGAATAATAAATTCATCTCCGCCGTACCTAAAAATTGTATCTGCTGTTCGCACTGCATTAACAAAAAAAGAGGCTATTTGTTTGAGTAATTTATCGCCAGACAAGTGTCCATATTTGTCATTATATTTCTTAAAATCATCAATATCAACCATAGATAAGGAAAAGGTCTGATTGTAGCGTTTTGCTCTGCTGATTTCTTTTTCTATGAACTCGCGAAAATAGCGGTAATTATAAACATTGGTTAAACCATCAAGGATAGAAAGCTTCTGATAATGTCTCTTTTGTTTTGCTTCCCGTAAAAGGTGCTGCCTTTCAATTGCTCGCCCGAGAACTATCTTTATCTTTTTAGAAGCAAAAGGCTTGGTTAGATAGTCATAGCCCCCTTCGCGTATTATCTCTACTGCTGATTCTACAGAAGGATGGGTACTGACAATAATTATACAGCTATTCTCATCTATTTCTCTGATTTTTTTAAGAAATTCTAAGGCATCTACCTCTGACATTTCTAAATCAATAATTACTATTAAAAAGGGAATTTGCTTGATTATTCTTAAAGCTTCTTCCCGAGCATTAACAGACTTCATCTTGTGTCCATATTCGAGAAACAGCTTTTTAAATAAATTCTGCGTGTTTTTATCTTTACTAAGAATTAGGGCATTTACCCTGTTAAATAATTCGCCTCGGCGAATTCCGCCTTTGGCGGATTTAACAGGGTGAATATCCTTAGAAATTGTTTTTTTCTCTTTCATAATAAACAGCCCCTACATCCTCGTTTTCTTTTACCGACACCGCTGAAAGTCGACATCCTTCTTTTTCAAAATCTTTCTCTAATCGCTCAAAGATATATCGGGCTATATTTTCCGAGGTAGGGCTAAAAGGCAAAACCTCATTTAGATGCTTATGGTCTAAATTTTCTAAAATTTTGTTTAATCCTTCTTTAATCGCGCGGAAGTCGGCAACCATCCCATCTTCGTTTAGTTTCTCTGAGTTTATGCAAACCTCTACCTGCCAGTTATGCCCGTGCAGGTTCTCACATTTATCTTTGCCGTAGATTTGATGAGCGGCGCTAAAGCCCTTTTTTACTCTAATTTTATACACTCCACTCTCCCGATACTCTTTTTCAAAAATTTTTTTCCGAGTTTTTTAAATCTCTGCGGGGAATCGCTGACATAAAATCTGATTCTCCCTTTTTTGCTTAGAGCAAGCAAATTCCTCTCCTTCAAAATTTCTCTCGCTGCCTTTGCCGTTTCAGTAGCAGAATCAATCAAAATTACTCTTTTGCCAACTGCTTTTTTTATTATCTTCTTTAACAAAGGATAGTGCGTGCAACCCAAAATCAAGCTATCTATTTTATCTCTTAAAAAACTTAGATACCTCCGGGCAATCTGCTCACTAATTTTATTTTCCAGCCAACCCTCTTCGGCTAAGGGCACAAACAGGGGGCACTCCTGGGTAAATACCTTGATACTTTTATTTTGTCTCTTGTTTATCTTTCTGATTGTGCGTTGATATATGCCGCTTTCGATAGTCGCCGGGGTAGCGATAACCCCTATCTTCTTCTTGCAGATTTTTACAGCTTTCTCCGCTGTCGGTTCAATAACACCTAAAACAGGTATACTAAATCTTTTTTCTAATTCGGGGAGAGCCAGCGCTGATGAGGAATTGCAGGCAACAATAAGCAATTTGATATTAAACTTCACTAGAAATCGGGCGTTGTGCAAAGAGAATTTCTTGATTGCCTGTTTAGATTTTGTTCCATAAGGAACATGGGCAGTATCGCCAAAATAGATAATGCTCTCCCGGGGTAAAATTTTCTGAACAGCGCACACAACGGTTAAGCCGCCCACCCCCGAGTCAAAAACACCAATAGGTTTATCCCGCATCGATGTTCTGGTTCGGGACCTATCTCGTCCACCCATTTGTTCTCTCGTATTTCGCTTTGTAACTTATTATTCCACGGGCTATTCCCTTGGCAATTTTATATTGATAGGCAGAATTTTTTAACTTTGCCTCTTCCTTTGGATTAGAGAGAAAACCTACTTCTACCAAAACGCCGGGTAAATCTATTCCTCTCAGGACATAAAAATTAGCCCCTTTTATACCTCGATTTCGCAAATTGGTCTCTTTATCTAATCCCCGGCAAATTACCTTTGCTAATTCCATACTCTCTATCCTATTTTCGGTATAGATGATATCCCATAAACTGATATTGGCATTTCTGGAAAGAGAATAGTTTTCCTCAGGTATAAATTGAAAAGCAGCGTTCTCTCTTTTAGCCACTGCCCGCGTCCAATCATCCATCTTTTCTGAGAGATAATAAACCTCAAACCCGTGAGGACCCCGCTTCTTACCTCTGGCAGAATTGGCATGAATGCTGATAAAAAAGGCCTCTTTATTTCTATCGGCAATTTTCGTCCTTTTTTTTAAAGAGACAAATTTGTCGCTGTCTCTGGTTAAAACAACTTTTAATCCTTTCTCTGTTAAAATTTTCTTTAAATAGCGAGAAATTTTCAGGTTTAGTTCTTTTTCTTGCACGCCTCGCCGGCCAATCGCCCCCGGGTCTTTGCCCCCGTGTCCGGGGTCGATAATAATGGTTCTGATTTTATAAATCTGTTTTTTAGGATAGATAGTCCGCCGCGAAAGTAAAGGTTTTTCTTTTAACTCCCGCTGACAAAAAGGTAAAGAAACAAATA
>DAOWKH010000088.1 GCA_030639955.1 Candidatus Omnitrophota bacterium
AGAATAAATTTTTTCATTGCGAGATATCATTCATTTTGACGACTATTGGCGTCAATTCTTTAGAATAATCTATAATATTTAAAGCCCCATTTTCCTGCTCTATCTGCCAGAACATTTTTAAGCCAAATTTTAATGCGTCACATAATATAATTCTTATAGGCCCACCGTGAGCAACCACGGCTAAAGTTTTGCCTTTATGTTGAGAAAGAATAGAAGATAATCCTTCTTGAACTCTTCTATCCATGTCTTTTAATCCTTCGCCATTGGGAATCTTAACTTTGGGATTATCTATCCAGTCCTTATAAAGTTTCGGATATTTCTTAATAATCTGTCCGTATTTTAATCCCTCAAAAAGGCCAAAATTCATCTCACGGAAATCCGTTATTTTCCCAATTGGATTATTCTCAAAGATTATCTTTGCGGTTTCGCATGCTCTCTTTAAATCACTTGAATAAACCTTGTCTATTTTTATATTCTTCAATCTAACGGCTAATCTCTTGGACTGCCAGATTCCTTTATTATTTAAAGGTGGATTACTAAACCCGCAATATCTATTTTCTAAATTATAATCTGTTTCGCCATGACGAATCAAAATCAATCTTGTCATAAAATATTCCTCAAAATAAAAAACCCCGAATGCAGCTACTTCAAGGAAGTGCTGCTTTCGGGGTTGCACCCTGATTTACTTAGCCCCAAAAATAAGAATTCCAGGTTTTGTTTCTCGCAAAACCTTCCGCCAAAGGCGGATCCACCTAAATAGCAATATTATTGTGGTGGAAAATTCAATTCTTCTCGGCAGGTCTTCTGGCTTCCCTCTTTCCTTTTAGCTGCCTTCCCATCCCGAAATTTCGGGACAGTGGCTTATAAATGCCAAAAGGGTTGCATAGGGTTCACAGCTCCGGGAGAGCTCCCGAGTCTCCGCCTAAGGCGAATCACGGAATTTCCTATTAAGCTCTACACAGCACCGAAAAAATTATTTAAAAAAATTTTACTTGACAAAATATACAAATTTGTGTATTATCTAAAGTATGATTAACCCGCAAGAAATCAAAAAAGAGGCAGAAACTCAAGGGGTAACTACAAACCTTATCTTTAAAGAATATGCACATCGGGTTGTTTTAGAATATCTGTTTAGAAAAGGGCTTTTTTCGCATTTAGTATTTCAGGGTGGCACAGCCCTCAGACTTGCCTATAAAGGAGTAAGATATTCTGAAGATTTAGACTTTGTCTTAAAAAGAAAAAACGTTTCTTTTTTTAATCACCTAAATGAAAATCTAAAATCGCTTCCTTCTTATATTGATAAATTTATTCCCTTTGTTAAAAATCCCCGGCTCAAGATTCAAAAGGATACTACTAACTTTAAAAGATTTACGCTCATCTTAGAAGTGAACTTTTTAAGCGCAAAAGATGAAACTCATATTGAGATTGCCCATATTCCTTCTTATGCTAACCAAACCATAATTCTTAAAACAGGAGATATTGCTCTAAATCCAGCCATCGTGGTAGAAACGCCGCAGGAGATTTTGGCTGATAAATTTCTTGCCTTTGCCTCAAGAAACTATCTCAAGGGAAGAGACCTCTGGGACATTTATTTCATTTTAACTACCCTGCATATTTCTATTGATGAAGATATCAAAAGGATGCTCAAGAAAAAAATCTCTGATTATAATTTAAGTATCCAAGAGTTTAAACTCAAGTTTCAGAAAAATCTCTCCTTATTAGAAAAAAATGGGGTAACCATTCTAAAGGAAGAGATGGATAAATTCCTGCCTTTTGCCTATCGAAATTTGTTTAAAAGCAAATATTCTGACATTTGCAGAGAAGAACAAAAAATCTTAAGTAAATTGCTGAAGGAATTCAAAAAAAGATGAAAACTCAAGATTGGTTAGATTTTTTTAAAAAGCACAGCAGCGTTAAAATCTTTTATATCAATCACCTCAAATTACTCACTAATATGAATGAGCACTCTTTAAGGATTGCTCTTGTTAGATTGAACAACAAAAAACTTGTTAAAAGAATCTGTCGCGGGTTCTATGCCAATCCTTTTAACACTCCTACATTAGAAGAAATCTCTAATCAGATCTGCCAACCCAGTTATATCTCTTTGGAATCGGCTTTATATTCTTGGGGTATTCTCAGCCAAATTCCCCAGGTTTTGACATGTACCACTACGCAACTTCCTCGAACTTTTGATACATCCTTTGGAACTATTGAATATCATCAACTCAAAAAAGATTATTTCTGGGGATTTATTAACAAACAGGGTTATTTTATTGCCGAGCCAGAAAAGGCACTATTGGACTACCTATATCTTCGCAAAAATAAGCGTACTAAACTCGATTTATCAGAGCTAAATTTTGACAATATCAATCGCATGAAACTAAAATCTTATGCTGAAAATTTGGGAATTGCTTCTCTAAAAGCTTTTACCGCTCGGTAAGCGACCTATACCAATCAATTGTTTTCTTTAGACCATCCTCTAAAAATTACACCAAAGTATAAAATTATGTCAAGATTTTTCTACTTTGGATACACGAATACGGTGAGCTCGACTACTTGCCCCGTTAGATGTTTACTATCTAATGGGGTGAGCTATCAATTATTTCTGTTAATGCTCACTGATTAGGGGAGAGAAGATAACCATTGATGAGCGGTTACAACCAATATATTGTTCTTGCCATTTTTAAAATATCTGTAAGTATTCTCATTATTAACAAGCTGGACTGCCGGAACGCCTAAATCATTTTGAAAATGCAGTAAACTTTTTGAGACCGCCTCGTCCGAAAATTTCGCTTCTACAAGTAAAACAGGATTATTTTTATCTGCTATAAGAAAATCAACCTCTTCCTTTTCTTTATTCCGTATAAAATGCAGAGTAAACCTTCCAAGCCCATAATCATTCCAATTATTTATAGCCCTGAACAACTCAAGAGCAATCATATTTTCAAACATACTCCCCTTATCCTGAATTTCAGTATAATTAAAAAGATAGAGTTTTTTCTCCTTTGAAATCGCTCTGCTTACTTTTCTGGTCCATGGCGATATCCTAAAAATAAGATAGAAAGATTCAAATAGCGCCAGCCAGCTTTTTATGCTGTCAAACGCTGTCTGAATATCCTGCGCAAGATTATTAATAGACAAAGGGTTTCCAACTTTTGACGGAAGCAAAGAAAACAACAAATCTACAGAATTAATTCTTCTTATATCTGATACATCCCTAATGTCCTCCCGAACAATCTGATGGTAGTAATTTAAAGACCACTTGGTTAAAAACGCTTTTGTTCCTTTTACAAAAGGCTCGGGGAAACCACCGATGTTAAAAAGAGCATTCCATAGTTTCTTTGTAGATTGACTCCTGTTTATATCAAAATTTTTTAATGGGTTATTTATGAAATCATTAAAATCCCTATTCTCTCTGCTTAATTCAGCAATTGTAAACGGAAAAAGATGGAATTTAAAATACCTTCCAGCAAGGGAATCCCCTCCCTTCTGATAGGTATCAAGCCGACCACTGCCGGAGACAAGAAAAATATAGTCATTTTTAAACTCATCGTATATGCCTTTTAAATAATTTTTCCATTGCCTGTATTTGTGTATCTCATCCAATATAACTATAGGTTTGGTAGAATCAACCCTATTTATATGCTGAAAAAACGCAGGGTCTTTAATCAACAATTTTTTGTTAGAAATAATGTCCCAGTTAAAATAATATTTGTTGGAATAGCCCTTGGCAATAAATTTAGCAAGTGTGGTTTTTCCTACCTGTCTTGGGCCGCTTAAAAAAATCATCTGTTTTTCAGATGATAAAGATTTCCATAAATTAATATATAATTTTCTCTCTAGCATACTACTATTTTGCACTATATTAGAAAATAGTCAAGACTATTTTCGATTACATATGACCAAAAAACTCTTTACCTTATACCTTTCTCTTTTTTTTCGGCCACAACAGATATCCAACACAAAAAAGCAACGTTAAACCTGATATTCCAAGTCCCAAGTAAAAAAGTGTTTGGGGCCAAAAATAAATAACCAAAGTAAAATCCTCTCCCAATCCCAAT
>DAOWKH010000031.1 GCA_030639955.1 Candidatus Omnitrophota bacterium
CCGAGATTTCTCAGATTTAGGGATAGATTCTGGGCGGCAAACTCACCGGCTCGTCCGGCTGAATACTTAAATTCGCCGATATGGATTAACCCTTGAAGAAATGTGCCTGTAGTTAAAATTACTATCTTTGCTTTATAAACCGTCTTGTTTTGAGTTAACACTCCTTCTACTCTGCCACCCGATACGAGTATCTCCTCAACAATCTCCTGCTTTGTGTCCAGATTCTCCTGTTCCTCCAAGACCTTCTTCATCCTGAATTGATAAGCCTTTTTGTCTGCCTGGGCGCGTGGCGCCCACACCGCCGGACCCTTTCTTTTATTCAGCATTCTAAACTGGATTCCGGTAGCGTCGATGTTCTTGGCGAGCTCGCCGCCCAAGGCGTCCACTTCGCGCACCAGGTGCCCCTTTGCCAAACCACCAATAGCCGGGTTGCAGGACATCTGGGCAATGCTGTCTAAGTTTATAGTCAATAAGAGCGTAGAATGTCCGATTCGACTGGTGGCTAAAGCCGCCTCGCAACCGGCATGCCCCCCGCCGACAACAATAACCTCGTATTTTTTAGGATGGAGAAACACAGCCTCCTCGTTCCCCCGAAACTCCGGGGTCGCTCGTCGGAAACCAAAATAAATTTTCAATTTTCAATTTTCAACCCGCTTCGCCGATGCTTCAGCGAGGCGAGTCAATTTACAATTTTATAATTTTCAATTGCTAGGGGACTTGCCCGAAGAGGCAAGTATAATTTAAATAAATGCCCGTCCTCCGCAGTAGCCTGCTACGGAGGATGGAAAAATTAAATGATAATTGAAAATTGGTAATTGATAATTTTGAATTGATATGTGCCACGTGGCACATTATAACGCGTCTAACAATCTGACATAATCTTTCATTCCTTCATAGACCATTGCTGAAATGAAGTTTATAAACGGTCTATCGTCTTTTGGTTTGCCTTGAGCCCTCTTTAAAGTATTTATGTATTTATTTCTCAATACAGGGGGAATAATGGTAATCGCATAGCCACTTTGGAGCAGGGCTAAATTCATTAAAAGCCTTGCTGTTCTTCCATTACCGTCTATAAAAGGGTGAATACTCACTAAATCTTTATGTAGTAGGGCAGAGAACTCTACCGGATGGCATTTCTTTTTCATCCGAGGAAGATTAGAAAGAAACTCTTTCATTAAATTGGGTATTTCTGAAGGAAAGGGTGGCCTAAACTCTGCACCGGTAATGATAACCTTTTTTTTCCTGTATGTTCCGGCATTCTCGGGGTCAATACGATAATAAAACAGTTTATGCAATTCTAAAATATCCTTTTCTCTTATTTCCTTACCTTTGGCTAATTCATAGAGTAAAGTATAGGCTTCGCTGTGTCCGATGGCCTCATAGTGGTCTTTGAGCGGTTTCCCTCCTATGGTTATCCCATCTTCAATGACTATCTTGGTCTCGGTTTCAGTCAAGGAGTTCCCTTCTAATGCATTACTTGAGTAGGTTAACCCAATACGATAATATTCCTTTAATTGCTTTAAAGCATTCTTGCCAAGCGGTCGATGAGCATCCATCTCTTTTTTGAGTTCATCTATTTCCTTAAGCATACTTACCATTTTCTATCCTCCCTTTTTTAATTTTTGATATTTGATTTTTGATTTTTGATATTTGATTTTTTATTGTGCCACGTGGCACACTTTAGCGACTTACTATTTGCAACATTTTCTAAGGGTAGTCGCACAAGTGCAGTCATAGATGTACGAACGACTACCAGAACTAATTTGACCCCCTACACCTGAAGATACTTTTCGGCTTCCTATTTCACAACCTCCATATGCTCCATCGCATAATGCTTTTATACGAGCTGTGCCTGAAAGGGCGCCAAAAAGCCAGCATTTAAGATCAGCATCGTATCCCGGTGTGTCACAAACTTGTGTGGTGCTACAACCTGTTATTTTTGGAAAATAGCCATAAGAATACCATGCATATGGATCGCACGCCAACTTCGATCTCTTGCTATTCGCCCTTGCAATACAAGAACCTATGCAGTGACCCACAGCATCTCTATAACTATTTTTATAATAGCTTTCATAGAAAAATGTTGTGCCGTTATTAATATAGTGGCAGATAGAACCATCTGATTTTATCTCTACCGCTAAAATTCCTTTATCTGTATATCCAGCAGGGCATGGTTTGTCACTCCTGCAAAGATAACAATCTTCCCCTCCCTCGCTCTCTACATATACACAACTTCCTGATATTTCTTCCCCCCTCACCTCATACACCGTATCCCAATAATCTTTATTGTGCCATTCACCGTGAGTGAATTGATGGTCTCCTTTGGGTGGTGTACCAGTAAGGGTATCGGTGAAGAAGATTAGCTTGTCATAGTCCTTATCTCCAGGGTTCTTTTGCTTTATTTCTATTTCTACTTTATTTCCATCCTTGCCAAAGCCCCAGGCTTTGCTATTCTCTGTCCCGCATCCACCTTCGCTTATCTCTTCTCCCGCAACACATACCATCATCCCCACTGCTCCCCATTTCTCGGTCTGACTTCCAATAGGGGTTATTATTGCTCTTATGGTTATTTCATCTCCATAAGAAAAAGAAGTGGCGAGTAGCGAGTAGAGAGTAGCGAGAAAAAGCAAAAGACCGCTAACCGAAAATATCTTTTTCATTTTTCACCCTCCATATTTACCCCGTTAAATAGCGGCTTTGCCGCTCCCCGCCTTGGCGGGGATTTAACGGGGTGAACCTTACTTACACTTCGTAGGTGTAAGTAAGATTTGTTCTGATTTTTGATATTTGATTTTTTCCGCCGAAGGCGAACCCGCCTTTGGCGGGGATTTTTGAATGTGCCACGTGGCACATTTTCAACTCTTCATAATTCGTCGCTGGTAGAAAATAGCAATCAAGGTATTAACCAACCAATAAAGAACCAGGCCGGAAGGCATACCATAAAAGATTAGGGCGAACATCAGCGGCATTATCAAAGCCATTTTCTGCTGCTGCTTTTCTGCTTCTGTAGGCGATTCTTTTCGAGAAGTGGATATCTTTTGCTGCCAGCCCATTGCCACCGCCATCAGAATAGGCAAAACATTTATTTTGTCACCAATTAAAGGTAACGTAAAGGGAAGCCCCATGGCATCAGGTTGGGATAAATCCTTAATCCAGAAGATAAACTTCGCTCCTCTTAGCTCCAGAGAGCGCACCAGCCCTTGATATAAGGCAATAAAGATGGGAATCTGCAAAAGCATCGGCAGGCATCCTCCGAGAGGGTTGACATTGTGTTTACGGAAGAGATTCCTTATTTCTTCGTTCAATCTCTGGGGGTTATGCTTATGCTCTTCGCGCAGGCGGCTAAGATGGGGCTGAATCTTCTGCATATCTTTCATTGACCTAAAACTCTTAAGGGTTAAAGGCTGCAGGAAGAGGCTAATTAAACCAGCCAATAAGATAATCGCTAATCCGTAATTGTGCCCAATCTTATAGAAGAACTTCAGCGTAGTCAGGATAAACCGGCTGATTCCCGAGAAAAATCCATAGTTTATAATCTGAGGAAAATTCTCATCTACATTGGCTAATTGCTCAGCGGCTTTTGGTCCGGCATAGAGAATAAACTCATGGTTAATCCTTTGTTCAGCGGGAATGATAAAGGGCTCAATTTCTGCGCTCAGCAGGAGATTATCGCCTTGCTCTGTCGAAACGAGGCCGGCTCTAATTTTGCTAATCCCCTCTTTTGTTTTGTTTTCTGCTAAATACTTTAAGATTAAACAAAAGTACTTTCTATTAATCCCCACCCAGGAAAAATCTCCTTTCTTAGTATATTCCTTTTTTAAGCCAGTAATGTTTTTGCGTTGGATAGTATCATCTGCTGTGCATATCTCGTTGAAACGACGGCTAAAGCGGTCTTTGGGAATTGGGCTGGAAATATTTAAGACAGGGCTAAATTGCTGAGGATAAGAAGTCAGGTTTTTAATGCTTAAGTTTAAATTAATGAAATAGTAATCAGGAGAAATAAAATACTCCTTGCTAATCTGGAATTGCTCACCTAAATTCGCAGTGTAAATTACTGTGTTATTGGAAGATACCCCTTGTTCATAAATAACATTTTTGTCTGCAAAAACATCTTGTTCTCTTTGCTCAGAGCTAACAAGCAATAGAGGTTGGTCATCTAATTTGTATCTCTTTAATTCAATTTCTTTTATTGCCCCGCCATAATTGGTAAAGATAATCCTAAAATTATCGTTTTCAAGGACCTTTTCTTTTTCGGGAACTGAAGAAGGAAGAGCAGGAGGAGGAAGAACTGAAGGAGAAAAAGAGGTCAGAAGGGAAGTTTCCTCCTCCTTTACTTCCTTAAAGACCTCTTTCTGCGGGGGAGGAGCATATTGAGGAAAGAACTTGGCTATAATATAGGGGTAAGCAATAAGAATAAATAACGATAAAATTACGGCTAAAAAGGTTTTTTTTTGCATAATTTTAGTAAATGTGCCACGTGGCACATTTTGACTTATGGCAAATGGCCTATGGCATATAATTTGCTATTTGCTATTTGCTATTAGCCATTTGCTGGATTGTATCCTCCTCTACTAAAAGGGTTACACCTCAGAATCCGCCAGAGGGTTTTTAACAATCCCATTGTAAGACCCCTTTTTTGAATACTTTCCAGGGCATATTCTGAACAAGAGGGATAGAATCGGCAACTCTGTATCTTCAATGGAGATATACACTTACGATAAAAGAGGATTAAAAATACGGCGATTTTTTTGAACATAATTTAATTATATTATTCCTGCTTTCCCAAACAAATCCATTGCTCTTCCCTCTACCTCTTTGTAATTCAAAGGGAAGTTTATCTCTCTGGCTACAATTAGCATATCAAAACTGCCTTTAAGCTTTGATTTATTCAAACGATATGTCTCTTTGAGCAGGCGTTTTAATCTATTTCTCAATACAGCTGATTTTAAGCACTTCTTTTTGATCACAAAGCTTACTCTGCTCATTTTTTTACGGTTAGGAATAAAGTAGAGGATAAAAAAGGCATTTCGGCAGGACCTTCCTTGATAGATTTCTTTATATTCTTTATCCTTTGAGAGGCGTTCTTCTTTTCTAAAACCAAATCTCGGCATAGATCTTATGCAGATAATTCTTTTCTACCTTTTCTGCGTCGACGGTTGATTATTTTTCTCCCATCTTTTGTGGACATTCGCGTCCGAAACCCGTGCTTTTTTTTACGCCGTCGCTTGGAGGGTTGATAGGTTCTTTTCATGGTTTTGTTATTATAACAACAAAAGATGTTTTAGTCAAGAAATGACAAAAAACTTGCATTTTAGAAAATTTATAGTAGAATGGAAAACAGAGATTAATAAATAAATTTTATTTTTTAGAGAGGTGAGATATGCAGACAAAAATAAAAATAACTTTATTTCTGTTATCGGCAATAGGAATAATCTTCCTGCTTTCTACAATTAATCTTTCTATCAACATAAAAATGGAAAGGGAAGAAAAAGAAAAAATAAAAAATGAATTACTGCAAACAGTAAAGGAAAAAAGGGCTATCAAAAAAGATTTAGAGGAAATGACCAAAGCAAAGATAGACACCCAGTTGAAATTAGATGAGCAAGAACGACAGGCAAAGGTTTTAGAGGCAAAGATAGATTCGGAAAGAAAACAAAGGGGGGTTTTGACGGCGGAATTGAAAAAAAAGAAGGAAAAGGTCGAAGAATTGCTAACTAAATTAGAAAAGAGAAAACAAAAGGAAAGCAAATTAAGCAAACTTCTGAATAAAATAAAACAGGAAAAAGGGAAGTTGGTATTGCAATTAAAAGAAAGAGAAAAAAAGGGGATTATCTTGGATAAGATTGTTGTCCGACCAAAGGAATTCTGCCCGGTAGGTCTACGAGGAGAGGTGTTAATAGTAAACGATGAATTTAATTTCTTAATGATTGACCTGGGCGAAAAAGATGGTTTAAGTGCAGGAACAATATTAGGGGTCTACCGAGATAGAGAGCTTTTAGGAAAAATAAGAGCGGAAGAGGTCTATAGCAATATCTCAGAGGCGGCTGTTTTACCGGTAGGTCTACGAGAAGAAAAGAATATTATTAGCGAAGGGGATGAGGTAAGAAGTTTAAAATGAAAAAAATAAAAGGAGAAATTTTTCTGCCGGGCGATAAATCTATTTCTCATCGGGCAGTAATTCTTTCTTCAATTGCGGAAGGAATTACTGAAATTGAAAATTTTTTATTTTGCGAGGACTGCTTAGCCACTGTCAATGCCTTTCGGCAGATGGGAGTGAAGATAACCGCAAAGCGCCCGCCTAGCAGAGCTGGCGAGGCTGGCAGAGCGCAAAGCGCAGAGCGCAATCTTATAGTTTATGGAAGGGGATTGCGAGGGCTAAAAAAACCCGCTCGGCCACTTTACTTAGGAAATTCAGGAACCTCAATGCGTCTATTGGCAGGAGTCTTAAGCGGCCAGAATTTTTCTGTAAGATTAAAAGGGGATAGCTCATTAACAAAAAGGCCAATGCAGAGAATTATCAGACCACTAAAATTAATGGGCGCAGATATAAAAGGAAAGGACAAATATCCCCCTTTGACAATCAAAGGCAAAAAAGGACTAAAGGCAATTAGATATAAAATCCCTGTTGCCAGTGCTCAGGTAAAATCAGCCATCCTCCTGGCCGGGCTTTATAGCGAGGGGGAAACGGAGATTACTGAAATAGCCAAAACCCGCGATCACAGCGAAAGAATGTTAAAACTGTTTGGCGTAGATATAAAAACAAAGGGATTAAAATGCAAAATAAAACCTTCTTCGTTATCTTCACCGGCAAAGATTAAAATCCCCGGCGATATATCCAGCGCCGCCTTTTTCATTGTCGGAGCAACAATCCTTCCCGGCTCTTATCTTGTTTTAAAAAATGTGGGCTTGAACCTTACTCGCACAGGAATTATTGATGTGCTCAGAAAAATGGGAGCGGATATAACAGTCCACAGTCCACAGTCCACAGTCTACAGTCAAAAAACTGTCAACTGTCAACTGTCAACTGTCAACTGTCTTGAACCAGTAGGAGACATTATTGTAAAAGCAAGTCGATTGAAAGGGATCGAGATAAAGGGAAGAATAATCCCGCGGCTTATTGACGAAATCCCCATACTTATGGTGGCCGCCTGTTTTGCCAAGGGAGAAACCAGAATCAAAGATATCGCAGAACTAAGGGTAAAAGAAGTTGACAGAATTCACTCTCTTTGTTATAATCTAAAAAAAATGGGGGCAGAGATTGAAGAAAAGAAAAGGGAGGTGATAATTAAAGGTTTAAAGAAGATAAAAGGAGAGCGGTTGGATAGCTTTAGCGACCATCGCACCGCAATGGCTTTAACAATTGCCGGCTTAAAAGCAGAAGGAAAAACAATTATCGAAAACAGCGATTGCATCAAAACTTCTTTTCCTGATTTTAGAAAAAAGTTAAAAGAAATCGTTTTTGTATAGGTCCTTCGTCCCGAAGTTTCGGGACTCAGGATCAATCCGCCTTAGGCGGATTGGAGGCGAAAATGGAAAACAGAGAAAAATGGATAATAGGAATAACTCTAATTGTCCTTTTGTTTATCTCTATAGGGAACTCCATAGCAATAAGGAAAAATGTGCGACAAGCAAAAAATACCCGCACTAAACTGCAACAGGTTGTTGTATCGCGCAAAGAGATAGGCAAAAAGATAAGAAAGGCAGTAGGGAAGAAGGTATTTGAAGACATCGAGAATAATTTCAAGACAATAGAGGAGAACTTTAAGGCAATAAACGAGCGCTCAGACAGAATGGAGCAGGAAATACTGACTGTGAGAGGAAACTTGCTAAAAGTAAAAGCGGAAATAAAAAACAGAATCGAGAAGTTAAAGAATAAAATCAAAGAGGTAAAGCAGCCAGAAAAAATCAAAACTCGTTGAAATTAGAATTTATCTAGAATTAGAACCTCTGAAAGTGATCTTTGCTAATTTGGCTTTTATCCTTCGCTTCGCTCAGGCTCTCGCCTACGGCGAGCAAGGAAAGGAGGTAAAAAATGAAGAACATTTGGGCGATAATTGGCGGCGTGCTGGCTACGGTAGTGGGCGTAATCGCTTTAATGAAATGGGCCCCTGCTATCTGGATTATCCTACAAGGAACAATTGTGATTGCTCTTATTGTCGGAGGGATAATTACAGTAGCCGTTGGTATCAGCAATATCAAGGATAAATTGGTCGAAAAGAAAGAAAAGAAAGAATGAAAGAACTAAAAATCTACGCCCGCGCCGGGCAAGGAGCGATAACCAGTGCGGCGATTTTGGGACAGGCATTATTTTTAGAAGGGAAATCCGCCTATGCTTTTCCCCATTTTGGGGCAGCCAGAATGGGAGCGGCAATGAACG
>DAOWKH010000110.1 GCA_030639955.1 Candidatus Omnitrophota bacterium
AAGAGAAGTTTTTCAGCAAAAGAGCAATCCCATCTTTACCAAGTTCTTTAACTATTGCTTCATTTTCTTTAAGATTCTTGGCCAAAAGCTCCTTTTGTTCATCTCGAATTCGGCGAGCTTCTTCTCTAAAAGGAGATTCTGTTTCTGCGGCGGCAAGGGCAACAGGAAGCCGTGCCTCAATTCCTCGTTTAATTCTATCTATTTCCAATACCTCATTTACTATTCTTCGGGACTCATCCTGAGAAAAGGTTCCTAATATAGCATGGAGGGCATTACCATTTTCTGGAACTACATCCGATTCTTGGGGCACAGCATAGACAATTTTTACTTCTCCCGGAATCTGGGAATCCTTTACTTGAGCAATGATTACCATTGGATGAGAACCGCCCTTTACCTCTTCGCCTATGGAAGAATTGACTACATCAAAAAGCATAGATGTTGAAAATACGCCTTTAGGAAAATCTACTACGGCTATGCGGGATTGTTTCTTGAAGGCATCTATTACTTTTTGGGCGGTTAATCCTTTAGCCCCTACAGTAGCTACATGGATATGATAGTGTGTTATGGGAATCATAGAAGCCGGCGTATTTATACCGGCTAAAATTTTGCTATCCTCTTCAGCCATAAATGTCTCTAAAAGGTCCGCATAATGATGGGAAGAGGGTTGAACAGCTATCCCTCCTGCTTGTTCGTCCCAGTTGCTGCCCGGAACGAACATTAAATCATCTAATTTAATGTTAGGATTACCTTCAAGAGCCGAAAAGAGTGTTTTAGGACCAAAAAGTCCGGCATCCTCTCCCTCTGTTTCTATATCCATAGAATAACCAAAGACCACCTTTGCTTCTCCTTCTATACGCGAAGGCATTATATTAACTACTATCGTGTTTTTATCGCTTGCGGGTTCAGATAGAATTTTATACAAAGCAGAGGTCTCAAATTTTTTACTTGTATCACTGACTATTTTAACCCGACCCTCGTTTCGGGAACCAACGAGTAAATCCTTTAATTCTTCTATATTCTTAATCCCTTTTACTGTGGCTAAATGTACATATACCCCCTTTGTTGAGGTTGTTACGCGATCAATATTTACCTCTCCTATATTTAAGATTGCTTTTACTTCTATTGACAAAGCCGGATGACTGCTTTCAACTTGGGCTTCATCTGTTTTTCCGGCTTTAGCATCCCCGGGGTCTCCCTCTCTTCTTGCGGCATTATTGTCAAAGAAGAAGGTAATATTCAAACCGGCATCTTTTAATGCCTGCCTTAAACCACTGAAGCTACGGTTAAGTCCGGTAGTATTACAAGATACAACATGCACATCCTTTAATCCTTTAAGCTTATCCCACTGGGCTGTTTCTAAAGAGAAAGATGCATCAGCCACCGCCGGGTCTTCTCCGCCTTGATAAATTCTTGCTTTGACAACATCAGTAAAAGGTTTATAAATGGTCTCTTTATTTATCCAGCCGGTTCTTTCTTCTTTTGCCCCTTTGCCGCCACTGGAGGCATCGACAACAATCACCTGCTTCTTTTCTCTGCGTAGGTTTTCTAATAACTCTGTCAGTATCCCCTGATACGGAAGCCCTGCCTCTTGAGCAACCCTTAGATTTTCTTCAGCATTAGGACCTGGAGCAACATATAGAGGATAACCTTTATACATAGCGTCATAGGTTAGGGGTTTGGCTCTGCCCTGTTTATCTACTCTACCAGTATTAACTATTCCTATTATCTCATAACCCAATTTGCGATACATATCGGCTACCTTTTTGCCGATAGTTCCGTAACCATTAACAATAATTCTCTCTCGGGGCTGGATGATAGCAGAATACCCTCTGCAATCAGGATTTCTGCTCTCTTTGAAGGTAAGCAGGAGCTCTTTGCCATTTATGGTGTAAGCCATTTGAAAGAACTTATCTTCACCCTGGTAGATTTTTTCAACCCAGAGACTGTCTACGTTTTCATGAAATGGATCTTTCTCAAGGAAGGTCTTGAATCTATCTAACTTGGGCATCTCTATTTCATAACCCTTTCCAGTTTCTGCAATTTTTTTACCTGTTTTTGTCAAGACATCTTCATAAAAAGACCCTCTGTTGCCTTCAGTGATTATTACTTTGGGTTTATAAAATAGTTTTTGACTCTGGGTGAATACAATAGGAGGAACCCCCACAGACCCGCCTTGCCGACAAAAAGAAATTTTCTTGGCTAATTCATTGGCATCAGAAACATCAAAACTTTTTTTCAATATTATCTCAATCTCTTTATGAGTGGCAGGTCTACCAGCTTGCATCTCTAATAAAGCTATCATTTCTGCTAAAGTTTCAAGTCGCTCTTGAGCAAATCTGTTGCGAATTATTTTATCTTTTGCATAATTCTCAGTTAAATAGACAATTTTTCCATCTAAGTCTTCTTGTTGTTCTTCTGTCAAACCTTTGATTGCTCTAGATAGCTCTGTAATTATATCTACAAAAAGTTTATCTTCTCCGGTCATATCACCACCACCATGCCTACTTGCTGTCGCTAACATCCTCATCCCATAAGCTGGATAAGGAACGCTGTTTAATAAAAAGGCAATGGCTATTGCTACTGACCAAAATCTTTTTCCGTGCATTTTTCTCATTTTAACCCCCATTAAATATCGAAAAGAATTTTACCACATCCCCCTCTCTTTGTCAAGAACTTTTTTTCTGCTTTTTAAAGATATTTTAAAAGGGCGAAAAATAAAAAACCATTTAACAATAGAGCAATTTAGCAATCTTATTTTATTTTTTGAGCTACTGCCTCTTTTTGAATCTCTATTTTGGTATCTTCGGCAATCCTCAGAACCACGATGTTATTCTTGACCTCTATGACTGTGCCGTAGATTCCGCCGTTAGTGACTACCTTATCCCCTTTTGCCAACTTGGAAAGCATCAATGTATGTTCTTTTTTGAGCTTTTGCTGAGGAGCAATGAGCAGAAAATAGAACACAACAAAGATCAGAATCAAGGGCATCATTCCTACAAAAAAATTCCCTTTTTGCGCAACCTGCATTAAAAATAACATTTTTCCTCCTTTTAACTGAGTGAGGGTAGCCCTCAATCAAGCTCA